>JAKSCH010000222.1 GCA_022360695.1 Gemmatimonadota bacterium | reverse complement strand
GATCCTGGCTGCCAGCGCTCCCAGCTCGGACCCCAGCGCTCCCAGCGGTGTCTCGGGGCGCACCCTCGTCACCACGCGCAGGTACTTGTTGTTGCGACCGAACGGCTCGGCGAGGTCGAGTCGAAGCGGGAGCCACGCCTGCATCTCCGGGGCGGGGAACGCGAAGCCGGCCGGCATCACCCCGACGACGGTGTGCGGCCGATCGTCGAGGAGCATCTGACTCCCCACGGCGCCCGAGGATGTGCCGAACAGCCGAGCCGCGAGACCATGAGAGAGCACGATGGTCCGGGCCCCATCGGGGGTGTCCTCGTCCGACGAGAACCAACGACCCGCCGCTGGATCGACCGCGAGGACCTCCACGAGAGAGGCAGTCGATCGAAGCGCGAAGAGTCGCTCCGGCTCCCCTCCGGAACCCACGGCGAGCTCCGCCCCCTGGTACGCGGCGATCGCGGTCACGGAGCCGAGCTGCGCGACCATGTCGTGATACTCGGGCTCGGAGACGAGCGGGAGCTCCTGCGCTCCGTGTACCGACGAGATCGTCGCGAGAGCGTCGGAGTCCGGATAGGGGAGCGAGCGGAGGAGGACGCCGTCGACCACGCTGAAGACGGTCGCCGTCGCGCCGATGGCGAGCGCCAGCGTGAGCGTCGTCATGCCCGTGAAACCGGGCGCGCGGCGGAGCGAGCGCACGGCGTTGACGAGGGGCACCGTCACGAGGCCGCTCATCGATCGCTCCGGGTCGGCCGAACTGAAGAACAAGCGCTGGGGCAAATACCGCAGCGACAGCCCCAACGCGTGTCGCACGTACCAGCGGGCGGCGGCCGCTTCACCGACGTCCGCCCCACGGCTCTCGAGCTCCTCGAGCATGTCGCCGAGGATCGAGTCGCGCGTGAGGCCCGGCGGGAGGCAGACCTCGAGCAGACGCTCCGCCCAGCGTGGGGGTCTCATGCGCCGATCGGCGCGAGGCCGTCGAGCAGGCGCTCGCGCACCGAGAGCGTGCGCCGAAGCGCCTGGACGCCGCCCGAGGTCACGGTGATCATGCGGCGCGGCCGACCGCGACGAGCCGGCGTCGCCGGAGCGCGGTGAAGCCGGATGAACCCCTTCTTCGCCAACCGATCGATCGCCACGTAGACCGACCCGCGCGGTACGTCCCGACCCGTATGCTCATCGAGCAGGCGTAGGACCGAAGCGCCGTACGCCTCGTCGCCGAGCCGCAGCGACGCGAGCAGAACGAGCTCCTCGAGCTCTCCCAGGAAATGCCGACCGGCCATCCGCGTGCTCCTTCCCCCGGCCCCCGACCACGCCCAAACCCACAGCTGCACGTTAAGTCAAAAAAGTCGACAAATCAACCGTTGACCGAGCGTCGAGAGCTTGCCCGGCATCGAGGGGATCGGACGGGTGAAGGGCGGAGGCCGCGACGCCCCTCCACTCGCTGGCTGGCGCTCCGCGCTGGATGCTGCCGGGTCGGTCGAGTTGAAGCTCATGGATACCGAGGGGTCGAGCGAACCCTACGGCGCTGCGCGAGGCTGGCGCGAGTGGAGGGACGCCGCGACCTCCTTGCACAGCGGTCGCATCGTCGGGCTGCACCTGCGGGGCCGGGTCTCCTCGGAAGCGAGAGTGGTCGTCGACGGACCACAACCGGAGACGTCATTCGACTCGGTCGCTCGATGGTGCGCGCGGGGCTCCTCCCGCAGCGACTGTCTAGGCCGCAACCCTCCACCCACCCGGCCCGTCAGCACACGGCCGGGTCGCCGCGGGAGGGGCCCCGCGCGTACCACCGCCCACCAAGTCGACAGATCACCCGCTTCGAGGTTGGACGTCGACAGACACCCGAGTCAGGATGTGAAAACGCCTCGCCATCTCGAGGATGACGAGGCGTTCTCATCAGAAGCCGGCAGCGACCTACTCTCCCAGGGCGTCCCCGCCCAAGTACCATCGGCGCTGAGGGGCTTAACTGCTGGGTTCGGGATGGGACCAGGTGTGTCCCCCTCGCGAGAGCCGCCGGCAAGTCCTCGCCCGCACCGTCGCACGGTTTTCCGCGCTCGGGCCGAGCTGTATGTCAAACAAGTAGCGAGTGAATGCGGTGCTGAGTACGTCGATGTGCTTATCGATGGGTAGAAGAAAAAAGATCAAGCCTCACGGACGATTAGTACGGCTCGGCTGAGACATTCGCATGCCTTACACCTGCCGCCTATCAACGCAGTCGTCTCCTGCGGTCCTTTAGGCACCTAATGGTGCGGGAGATCTCATCTTGGAGTGGGCTTCCCACTTAGATGCTTTCAGCGGTTATCCCTTCGCGACATAGCTACCCTGCGATGCCCCTGGCGGGACAACAGGTACACCAGCGGTCACTCCACTCCGGTCCTCTCGTACTAGGAGCGGCTCTCCTCAAATCTCCAACGCCCACGGCGGATACAGACCGAACTGTCTCACGACGTTCTAAACCCAGCTCGCGTACCACTTTAACGGGCGAACAGCCCGACCCTTGGGACCTTCTTCGGCCCCAGGATGTGATGAGCCGACATCGAGGTGCCAAACCGCCCCGTCTATGTGAACTATCGGGGGCGATAAGCCTGTTATCCCCGGCGTACCTTTTATCCGTTGAGCGACGGCCCTTCCACGCGGGACCGCCGGATCACTAAGGCCTGCTTTCGCACCTGCTCGACGTGTCCGTCTCGCAGTCAAGCTCCCTTGTGCCTTTACACTCTGCGCGCGATTGCCGACCGCGCTGAGGGAACCTTTGCGCGCCTCCGTTACCTTTTGGGAGGCGACCGCCCCAGTCAAACTACCCGCCTAACGATGTTCCCGGACCGGATAACGGCCCTGGGTTAGAACTCCAATACGATAAGGGTGGTATCTCACCAATAGCTCAGCGCAGCCTGACGACCACGCTTCAAAGCCTCCCACCTATCCTGCACATAACGCATCAAAATTCATCGCTAGGTTGTAGTAAAGGTTCACGGGGTCTTTCCGTCTTGATGTGGGTAG
>JAKSCH010000445.1 GCA_022360695.1 Gemmatimonadota bacterium | reverse complement strand
CTCCCCCGGCGGCGATCACCACCGCGTCGCGCTCGACGAGCTCGCGGACGAGCGGCGCCTCGACGAGCCGGACGGGCGCGGGGCTGGCTATGCGACGGCGAAAGACACCGCGGTCATCCCGCTCCACCAGAACCCCTTCCGCCGCGAGCTCGGCGGCCAGCGCTTCGCCGATCGGACGGCCGATGAACTTTCTCGGCTTCATGCCCTCGGGGTCTCCGCGATCGACGACGGCCTGGGTGATCACGGTCACGACGGGTCGATCGATCCCCACGCTCGCGAGCGCGTTCTGAAGCGACTGCTGCATCATGTATCCGATCCAGCCCGCCGTGGAGGCCACCAGCACCCCGAGCGGGAGCTCGCTGACGTGCGGACGCGCGCACTCGTTCCGCAGCAGCGCATCGCCGACCTGCGGGCCGTTGCCGTGGACCACGGCGACGTTCCAGCCGTGCCGGATGAAATCGACGATCGGCCGCAAGCTCTCGCGGGTGTGGCGGAACTGGTTCTCGATCGTCGCGGGCTCACCCGCAGGCGAAAGCGCGTTGCCACCCACCGCGACGACGGCGGTACGCGTGTGTCTCGACATCGGCGGAAGTCAGACGTCCGGCAACGCGACGTCGTGGGTCGCGAGGTAGGTCCGGACCTCGTCCGCGATCTCCTGGAGCCGCTCCGTCGTGTCGGCCTCGATCCGCGCGACGATTACGGGCTGGGTGTTGCTCGCTCGGATCAAGGCCCACCCCCCGTCGAAGAGCACGCGCGCGCCGTCGATATCGATGACGTCGTTGCGCTCTTTGTAGTACCGCACGGTCTCGGCGACGACCTCGAACTTGCGGTCCTCCGCGCAGTCCAATCGCAGCTCCGGCGTCGACGGATAGGTCGGGATCTCCGCCGCCAGCTCGGAGAGCGGACGACCGGCACTCGCGACCAGCCCCGCGAGTCGGGCGGCCGCATAGATCGCGTCGTCCGTACCGAAGTATTTGTCAGCAAAGCATATATGACCACTCATCTCACCGGCGATCGGAGACCCGCCGGCGCGCATGCGCTCCTTGATGAGCGAGTGGCCGGTCTTCCACATCACCGGCACGCCGCCATCGGCCTCGATCACCCGCGGGAGCGCTTGCGAGCACTTCACGTCGAAGATGACCTCGGCCCCCGGGTGCTCCCGCAGCACCTCTCGCGCGAAGAGCAGCAGCAGGTGGTCACCTCGGACGATCCTCCCCTCTTCGGTCACGGCTCCGATGCGATCCGCGTCGCCGTCCAGCCCGACCCCGACGTCCGCGCCGCGCTCCCCCACGCGCGCGATGAGGTCTTGGACGTACTCATCGACCGTGGGGTCCGGGTGGTGGTTCGGGAAGGTGCCATCGGACTCGCAGTACAGCCCGTCGACATCGACGCCGGCCGCCGTCAGCGCCTCGACCGCGATGACGCTCCCGACGCCGTTGCCGCAGTCGAGCACCATCGACACGTCGCCCTCCACGCGACCGCGGGCGGCGACCTCCTCGACGTAACGATCCAGAATCTCCGCCTCTCGGGCGCCCCCCGCTCCGCTCGCGAAATCCTCCGCCTCGATCCGGCGTCGCAGCGACTGGATCGCGTCGCCGTAGATGGCCGCGCCGTCGCGCACCATCTTGATGCCGTTGTACTCGGGCGGGTTGTGCGAGCCCGTGATCTGGATCCCGGCGTCGGTGTCGAGCTCGATCGCGGCGAAGTAGAGCGTGGGCGTGGGCACGGTCCCGACGTAGAGCGTCTCGATCCCCGCTCCGTTGAGCCCGCGGCACAGGGCCGCCGCGAGCCCTTCGGACGAGGGACGATTGTCACCACCCACGACCACCTGCGGCGACTCCCGATCGGCCAGCTCGCTCCCGAACGCCCGTCCGACGAGCTCGGCCACCTCTTCCGTCAGATCATCGCCGACGACCCCACGGATGTCGTATTCGCGGAAGATTCCGCCGTTCACTTGCATATGGACCTCGTGGCAGGACCGCGCCGGATGTGGGCGCGGCGTTGGTCTTCGCCTTACTGCGTCGGGCGTGGTCGTGGAGCCTCGGTCGACGGCCTCGTGGTCTGGAGTCCGACGGTCTCCGGCGACCCGCTGGGCGCGCTCGCTCCCGCGGCGCTCGGCTCTCCGGCGACGGCCACCGCATCCTGCGCCCACTCGATCGCCGCGCTCGGGAACAGACCGACGAGAACCAGCGCCGCCGCGCCGGCCGTGACCGCCCACCGAAATCCGGGGCGTGGCACGGTCGGGAGCGGCCGATCCTCCGGCGCCGCTTCGAAGTACATCTTCCACACCAGCCGCAGATAGTAGTAGTAGGCGACGAGACTCGTCAGGACGAGCGCCACGGCCAGCGCGCTCTCGCCGGCAT
>JAKSCH010000258.1 GCA_022360695.1 Gemmatimonadota bacterium | reverse complement strand
GGGGGGTACACCAACTCCACGCAGGCAAGCTGAACGTAGGGTCGGTCACGGGCAACGCGAACACGAAACGAACGGTGACCTTACGGACAGGTGAGCTCACGGAACGGAGTCAGGAGTCGTCGTCCGCGTTCAGCAGGTCGAGGAGCCGGCGATTGATGAAGAGCCGCTCGCGACCGACCCTCTCGTCTTCGAGGACCCCGATCGAAACGAGCGCGGTCAGGTAGCGCGACGCCGCTTGTCGACCGACGAGCCCAGCCTCGACCACGTTGGCGATTCGTGCGTACCCAGCGGTCTCTTCCACCGCGTCGAGCATGTACGAGATCCACGCTTCCCAGGCGCCGCTTCTGGTGACGTCGAGTAGTAAGTCGTAGTAGGCGGGTCGGTTCGCGATGATGTACCGACTTAGATACAGGATCGGGACGGGGAGGAGGCCGCTGGCAACGAGGTACAGCGAGTTGAGTATGCGGCCCGTTCTACCGTTGCCATCGGTGAAGGGGTGGATGGCCTCGAACTGGTAGTGAACGATCGCCATGCGGACGAGCGGGTCGAGGTCGTCTTCCGCGTGAAGGAAGCGCTCCCAGTTCGCCAAGCTGCCTCCGACGACATGTCAAGAAAACGTGTCGCGATTTATCAAAAATTGCGACGTATCGTTTGGCGCCGGGAGGCGGGCCAGATAGCACATCCCGGCGCGTAAACACGTACCGCGTTCGCGAAGCCTTTACTCGTTCCTACTCGCGGTCACGCTGCGGGGCGAGTCTCGAGGACTCGCTCGTTCTTGTACGGGAGAGCACGGCTTGGTGGCGATCGAATCCCGATCAGGCAGCTATAAGTCGGGCGGAAGCAACCACTCGCCCACGCGCGGCACCGGCTCCGGAACAAAAGCCCACAGCCGAGAATCGTCCGCTTGTACTTCGATGGTGATGGCCCCGCGGTCGAGTTGTAGCTCCGTCACGAACGTTCCGTCCCAGCGAAACACATGCACGGTCGTCGGCAGCGTTTGCCGTACCTCCGGGTCACCCCACTCGCATCCGCAAAACAACCCATACACATACTGCTCCGTCGCATCCGCGCCGAAATAGCTCTGTACGTGTTCCGGCAGGAATCCAAATCCCTCCGGCCGCACTTCAAAGGCCGGAGTCGTCTCGCGTGGACCTCGGAAGGCGCGATACCGACCTTCGCTCAGGTCGACTGCAACGACGTGATTCACCTCTTGATACAACAGCATCGCGCGCGAACCGTCCGGGTGTACCGCCAAGTGGTTCTTGTTTACGTGACGGAGGCCATCCTCGTGATCGAGCTCCCCCCGGGATACCGCGGGGGGCGTCCACCGACGGCTGCGTCCCACACCTGCCGAATCCAGCTCGAGGAGCGAGAAGGATGGCCCCCAGAATCCCGACGAGAGGTAGCCTTCTCCAAACTCCGTCAAGCTCTCGATGTATACGTCGAGTCGGAACGGAAGCTCACGGCGTACGGTCGCTCCGACCTTACCGCCATCTTCGGGGAACTCGATCCAGTTGATCCTCCGATTCAGCGTATCGTAGACGCGCGCAGCCGCCGGCTGCCCGGGGAGCCCTCGGATTCCAACGACGTACCGAAACTCGCCGGGGCCCTGGCCGTCATGTCCGAAACGGTAGAGAGGCGCCCCCGATGAGAGGTCGAAAACCGTGAGCTTCGGATCCATGAGTTGGTCGGAGGTCAACAAATAACCGCCAACAGGCTCGATATCGCTGACGAAGCCGAAGGACTCGTCGGTGCCGATCGTCCGACGCAAGACCAAGTCGCGTGGGGCTAGCTGCGGTAATGTGGAGGTGGGGGGCGATTGCTCGGCCTCCAGGCTGTCCAGGGGCCCCAGGTACGCGAAGGCGTCCGCGACTTGGCGAGGCTCGCCCACACAAGCGGAAGACACGACGACGAACGTCGCGGCGGTGGACCTCCAAAGGAGCCGCCCTTTCTCATGTGGCCGACAGAGCAGCCACGCTCTGACCTCTGAGTATGTCATTTTGCGGTCTTTAGTACGATGCGTTCTAGCCTATGCCACACCCGAAGTTGCAATAGTAATTTGGCCACGACTCACCCATGCACTCGGAACAGTTCGCGTTTACTTTCCAGGCGCATCCGCACGATTGTGCCGACGCACAAGCAACACCGAAAATCTCAGCTATGAGTCCCGAGTTTGAGCTAAATGATAACGGCAGCAATCCCGCCAAGGACAGCGCAACGACGGACATCACGATCTTCCTTCTCATTGGTCGCCTCCTATTAATCGGAAGTCAGAGCTTGGCCGCAAACCTGAAACGAACCCTCCGAGCACGGCGAATAAAGCACGTTCCCATCTCGATTCTCGTTTGGAATGGGTTGAAACGTTTAGGAAGACTCGGTTTCGTTGCCAGTAGCCCGGGTAGAGCCTGTCTTGAAATAGGGCTACGCCGTTCGGAAAAGAGCAGGTGAGGGCACTGTAACTGTAGATGATAGCCCGAAGCAGGTGGCTAAGTATCGATCGAACGACCGTTCGACCAGGAGTCCATCGTACATCACTGCTTCTTCAAGCGTTGTTTCCAGCAGCGATCGGACCGTCCGGCGCAAGCGCTGTCCGCTTGCATTGACACTCTTGGCCACCTTTTCCCAGGTGGCACCACGGGGCCGTCCGAGAACGGCACGGACAAGGACGATCCATTGAAGGAGCTCTTTCGGCGTGCCGTAGTGCGCCTCACCCCGCCAGTGATACCAGACGTCCTGCGCGCTGCGACGGGCCAGCTTGCCCAACGAAGCCACGGTCACGAGTGGCGGGTCGGCGAGAAGAGCGATCTCGAGGAATCGCTTCATCATGGGCGACAAAGTCGGATCGTTCTCGACCAAGACGGCGCGGTCGCGGAGGTAGGCTGAAGCGCGGACGCTTCGCGAGAAAAACTGCAGTCACTGTAAGGCCTTCTCTTCGTCTTCGAGGGTTGCGGCACGAGCCAGACCTTTACGGACGTGGATCTCAAATAAACCCTCGCCGCGACGTCCCGTCCCGACAGTGGTATACATGTGGTCACCGTACATGCCGCTGTCGGTCGACACTCGTCGCTATATGCCGACATTTAATGCAACGATCGTTCGCCCAGCGGGTCAACTCGCCGAGCATGGCGATCGGGCCATGATCAGCCGCCCGACGCTGGTCCGGGTCGAGAGAGGAGCGCCATCGGTATCTCTCGGGATCTATGCGAACGTCCTCTTTGCGCTCGGCATGATCGACCGGCTGGCCGACATCGCGGACGTATCGCACGACAATCTGGGCCTCGAGCTCGAGAGCGAGCGTCTCCCCGAGCGCATTCGATCTCCCTGAGGCCCGGTCGAGATCACGAGCGGTCCGCGGGATCGAGGTCACGCTGTGACGCCGGCGCGGTCGTCGGATCGCGGTCCGAGGGGACGGCACGAGCGGGTCGCGTGCCGCCGAACGACTCGAGGTAGCGCGCCTCGGAATCGGCCGTCCCGATCAGGACAATGTGCGCGCCGGCCGGAAGCGTCTCCAAGGGACTCGGGACCGGTTTCATGCCGTCGGGGGTGTGGACCGCCACGACGCTGCACCCCGTCCGCTCTCGTATCGAGCACTCCGCGATCGTTCGTCCCGCGAGCTCGTCGGGGACGACCGCTTCGAACAAGTCGAGGCCCTCGGCCACCATGACGATCTTGTTGCCGCCCAAGAGGTTCATGATGGCGCCGACGCCCATCGACGCGTACGAGAGGACGCTGTCGGCGCCGGCGCGGTGGAGTGGCGCGACGTTCCGCTCGTGTCGGACACGGCTGAGGATCTGCACGTCGGGACGGAGCCGGCGGCAATAGATCGTGAGATACACGTTCATGTCATCGTCGTGCGTCGTGATGATGACCGTCGACGTCTCGCGGATCCCGGCCGCCTCCAGGATGGCCAGGTCCGCGGCGTTTCCGACCACGGTCTTCTCGGGATACGAGACGCGCTCGGGGACCTTCTCCACGATGCGGAAGTCCATGTCCTGGCGGGCGAGCGCCCGGGCCGTGGACCGGCCGACACGACCGCCCCCGAGGATCAGCACCGGCGCGCTCGTCGGTCCGTAGATGCAGAACGACTCGTCGTATTGGAGGAGCGCCTCCTTCGTGCCGGCGAGGACGAGCACCGTGTTCTCGCCGATGAGCATGTCGGGGCGCGCCGGCTCGAACCGTCCGCGCTCCCAGACGCCGACGACCGTCACGCCGACATGCTCGCGTAATCCGCTGTTCTTGAGCGTCCGTCCCACGAGCGGCGTGCGGGCGGCCGTCGCCTCGGCGATCAGAAGCTCGTCGAACTGCCCGATCGTGTGGGACATCGCATCGCCGCCGAGCGTACGCGTCGCGAACGACTGACCGATCATCTCCTCCAGCCGAAGCACGAAGCTGGTGCCCGCCAGCGTGAGGATGTCGACGGAGGCCTCGTCCGCGGCGGAGGCCACGATCGGGACGTCCTCGGCCAACTGACGGACGGTGAGCGCGACGCTCGTATTGGCGACGTCGGTTCTCGTGGTGGCGACCATCGCGGCGTTCTGCACGCGCAAGCGCCGCCACGTTTCCGGATCATCCAGATCGCCGAGCACCACCTTGATGCCGAGGTCGCTCAGACGTAGCGCCTCTTCCAGCTCGGGAACCACGAGGGCGTACGGGTGACGATGCTGCTCGAGTCGAGGGATCAGGGCGCTCGTGACCACGTCGTGGCTCGTCAGCAGCACGTGGTCTCGGGTGTTCGCCGGGAGATCGCGCGGCGCGCGCGACTCGGCTTGCGCCGCCATCCACGGCTCGTAGAAGAACTCGATGAACGTGAAGGGGAGGAGGACGAGCAGGAAGATCATGCCGGACATGAGCACGACCATAGAGAAGACGCGGCCGAGGTCGGTGTGGAACGTGATGTCGCCGAACCCGAGCGTGGACATGACCGTCAAGGTCCAGTAGAAGCCGGTGAGCCACGTGTGGTCCTGCCCCTCGCGCAGCATCAGGAGATGGAAGCAGACCGAGTACACGGTGATCAGGACCAGCAGCACGACGAAGAACCGCGCGAGCACGCGGGTGTTGCGACGCCCCCGTCCGCTGCTGACGACGGACTTCATCTGCGCGGTGAACGACTTCAGCATCGATCAGCTCCGAGGACGTTCGGGCTTCCAGCACAATGGAACGGCTCGATGTAGCGTGTCGCGACTCCTTCAAAGCCGATCATTCAAACTCCTCGTCAGTGGCGCGACCTCGCTTGGGCCGAGGTCTGACCCGAAAACTCTCGGCTCGGGGCGTTTCTGTCACTCGCGGCGGCAGATCGAGGTCGGTGCCGTGCCGACGCCTGGCTCGCGACCCCGGCCTTGCGAGTAGATTGAACTCGGGACTCTCGACCGCTGCACACGTCGCCTACGGAGTTCACCACCATGAGCGAGCAAGCGACACCGATGGGTGTCTCGCCCACGGATCAAAGCGTCACCTTCGTGGAGCTGTTCTTCGACCTGGTCTTCGTGTTCTCCGTGACCCAGGTCACGAAGCTCCTGCATCATCACCTGGATCTCGTAGGCGTCGGGCAATCGGTGCTCGTGTTCTGGCTCGTGTGGTGGGCATGGACCCAATTCACCTGGGCCTTGAACGCGGCGGACACGACCCATCCCGTCATCGAGCTCGGCACCCTCCTCGCCACCGCGGTGGTGTTCGTGATGGCGGTCACGTTGCCGGGCGCGTTCGGCGAGGGCGCGATCTGGTTCGGTACGGCATACGTCGTCGTGCGCTGCGTGGGGCTCGCCCTGTATCGCTGGGTGGCGGCGAAGGTCGGTGCCGCACAGCACGCCGCGGTTCGACGGTTCACCGCGATGTCGATCGGCGGTCTGCTCGCGGTGCTCGCCGGCGCGATCGTCGGCGGTCCCGCGCAGTACTGGCTGTGGGGCGCCGCGTTGTTCCTGGATCTGGTCGCGGCCTGGGACTCGGGTGCGAGCGCGGAGAGCTGGAATCTCAACCCGGAGCACTTCGCCGAACGGCACGGCCTGTTCATGATCATCGCGCTCGGCGAGTCCATCATCGTCGTCGGCGCGGGCCTCGTCGACACCGAGCTCACGACGGACACGCTCGCGCTCGGTCTACTCGCCGTCGGTCTCGCCTGCGCCCTGTGGTGGACGTACTTCGCCTTCGCGAAACCCGCCCTCGATCGCGTCCTGGAGGATGGCGAGATCCAAGCGCAATCACGGCTGGCACGAGACGCCTACACCCTGCTCCACTTCCCGATGGCTCTGGGCGTGATCGCGCTCGCGGCCGCGCTCGAGGAGGCTGCGCTGCACCCCACGGATCCCCTCGATACCGCCAACCGACTCGCGCTCGCGATCGGACTGGTGCTCTTCGTGGGCGGGATGTCGGTGGCGTGGTGGCGCGCGACGCGGGACGTGATCTGGGTCCGACCGATTCTCCTCGCGATCACCGCGACGACCGTCGTACTGCTCACGGGTGTTCCACCGATGGCCACGCTCGCGGTCGCGGGGGTCGGGATCGCCCTGCTCGCGGTCTTGGAGCACCGAACGTGCGCGGCGAACGCCAGCGGGTGACGTCGGACGCCGTGTAGAGGACGGGGTTGACCTCGTTCTGGCGGAACCGGGAGATTCGTCCGCCCCGGGAACTCAAGCGAGAGGTCGCGTGCCCGAGCCAACCGCAACGTCGTCCATCTCGCGAGCGTACGGACGTCTCGTACGAAAACGACTGACGCTCCTGGTCGTCATGGCGACCGCCGCGGTACTCGCGTTCGCGCTCGACCTCGTCACAGGGCCCTCCGACCTGCCCGTGTGGGATGTCGTTCGGGGGCTGTTCGATGGCTCCGCGTTGCCGGCGGCCCAGAGCTTCATCGTCCGCGACGTGCGTCTGCCCGGTGCGTTGACCGCCGTCCTGGTGGGTGCCGCGCTCTCGCTGGCCGGGGCCGAGATGCAGACGATCCTCAACAACCCGCTCGCGAGCCCGTTCACGCTCGGGGTCTCCGCCGCCGCTACGCTCGGCGCCGCGCTCGCCATCGCGCTCGGGGTCTCGATCCCGGGCATCGGCGAGGCGTGGCTCGTGTCCGCGAACGCGTTTCTCTTCGCCGTCGGCTCGGTGTTCCTGCTGCAAGCCCTGGCGCGACTCCGAGGTCGCGGACCCGAGACGCTCGTGTTGTTCGGGATCGCGCTCGTCTTCGCGTTCAACGCGCTCGTCGGTCTGATCCAGTTCCTGTCGAGCCAACAAGCGCTCCAGCAGCTCGTGTTCTGGAGTCTCGGTAGCCTGGGGGGAGCGAACTGGACGTCGGTGCTGCTGTTGAGCCTCGCGGTGGCGCTCACGTTCCCGTTCTCGTACGCCGCGCGGTGGCGGATGACGGCGCTCAGCATGGGGGACGAACGGGCGCGGAGCTTCGGGGTCGCGGTGGGGCGTCTTCGGTTCGCCTCGCTGATTCGGGTGAGCTTGCTTGCCGCGGTCGCGGTGGCGTTCGCCGGGACGATCGGGTTCGTGGGCCTCGTGGGGCCGCACCTCGCGCGGCTCATCGTGGGAGAGGACCATCGGTTCCTGTTGCCCGCCAGCGCGCTGTCGGGTGCGCTGGTTCTCTCGCTCGCCTCGACGGCGAGCAAGACCGTCGTGCCGGGCGCCATCGTGCCGCTCGGGATCGTCACCGCGCTGATCGGCGTGCCGGCGTTCCTGGCGCTGATCGTCGGTCGTCGGGAGCGTCTATGAGCGCCGGGAGCCAAGGAGCGGCCGGGCTCGTGGTCGAGGGCCTCACGGCCGGGTACGGTCGGGAGGACATCATCCGGGATCTCACGTTCGGCCCGTTTCTCGAAGGCGAGGTCACCATGCTCGTCGGGCCCAACGCGGCGGGGAAGAGCACGCTGCTGCGCGCCCTGGCGGGCTTGGTGCGCGCGACCGGTTCCGTGCGGTTGGACGGCGCGGAGCTCACCGGACTCGCACCGGCGAAGCGGGCGCGGCACGCGTCGTTCATGCCCCAGGACCTCCCCGGTCGGGTCGATCTCACCGCGCTCGAGAGCGTGTTGAGCGCGCTCATGGTGACGCCGGATCGGAGCGACGACGCGAGCGTGATCCGGGAGCGAGCGCTCGCCGCGCTCGAGCGGTTGGGCATCGCGGGGCACGCGCTCGAGCCGCTGGGCCGGCTCTCCGGCGGACAGCGACAGCTCGTGGGTCTGGCGCAGGTGCTCGCCCGGGAGCCGCGACTCATCCTGCTCGACGAGCCGACGAGCGCGCTCGATCTCCGATACCAGGTGATCGTGATGCGACTCCTCCGAGCGCTGGCGGCGGAAGGTCGTATCGTCGTCGGCGTGCTGCACGATCTCACGTTGGCGGCGCGCTGGTCCGACCGGATCGTGCTGCTCGACGACGGCGCGATCGTGGCGTCCGGGCCGCCGGATCAGACCTTCACGGTCGAGCGGCTCCGGGCCGTCTATGGCGTGGAGAGTCGAGTCGAGCGCTGCTCCGAGGGGACGCTCCAGGTGCTCGTCGACGATGCGGGAGAGCTCGGATGACGGACGCCGTCTTCCACGGGGCGATCGAGGAGCTCGTGGACGATGCGGTGGGAGCTCGCCACAAGCTCCTGATCGCGGTCCCGGCGGAGCCTCCGCCACCCGGCGGGTATCCGACCCTGTATCTCCTGGACGGCGGGGCCTTCTTCGGCACGCTCGTCGAGACCGCCCGCCACCGCCGAAATCGACCCGCCATGACCGGCGTCGAAGCGTCGATCGTGGTGGGCCTGGCGCACCCGGAGGCGCACCCGTTCGATCGGGACCGACGCAAGGCCGAGCTCACGCCCGCGCCGGGCGGACACGGAGATCGCTTTCTCGAGTTCCTAACGTCGACGGTGCAGCCGCTGATCGAGGAGCGATACGACGCGAGCCCCGATCGTCGGGTTCTGCTCGGGCATTCGCTCGCGGGCGCGTTCGTGCTCGACGCGCTCGCGATGCGACCCGAGGCCCACTTCGGCTACGTGGCCGTCAGTCCCTCGATCTGGTCGTACCCCGAACGGCTGTCGGACGGCCTCGCGACGATCGAGGAACGGCTCGATCCGGGGCGCTCCGCGAGACGAGTCATGATCGCTGTGGGACAATACGACCAGGAGATCGCGCCGTGGCAACGCGGAGTGGACGACCTCGAGTCCCTGCGGCTCCGACGTGCCGAACGTGGGATGGTCGACCGCGCGCGAGACTACGCCGAGCGCCTGGCGGCCGCGGCGGATGGATCGATCGAGGTGCGCTTCGAGCTGTGCGAGGGAGAGGACCACGCGTCGGTCTTCCCCGTCGCGCTCAGCCGGTCGTTGCGGTTCATCGCGGGCGTCGAGTCCGAGGACGCACGGGGTCGTCCGTCCGCACCACGCCCTTGACAGACCCGGCGGTCCGGGTAACGATTGGCGCTTGAGAATGATTCTCAAAGGGCCCGAATCCGACCGTCGGCGCGGGCTCTTCGAGCCCTCGAAGCGGTCCTCCGAAGTCGATGATCGATCCGTCTCCCACTCCTCGACGTCGAGATGCGCGCGGCCGGTTGGCGCGGTGGCTGCTGCCCGCCTTGGCTGTCTTCGGGTGTGGCGTGTCGGTCGAACCCGCCGGTGCCGGAACGTTGACCGACGTGCGGGGCCGGACCGTGACCCTGCCGGACGGAGCGCCGCGGATCGCGATCGACGACGGGCGCTACCTGCTCGCGCTCTCGTTGCTCTTGGAGGACCCGACGACCGCGATCGTGGGCTGGCCGCACGATGTGAACCGGATCGGCGACGGCACCTACGAACGCTACGTCGACCGCTTTCCGCGGCTCCCCGAGCTGGGACGTGTGTCGAGCTCGGCCACCGCGTTCTCGATCGAGCAAACGCTCGCGGTGGACCCAACCGTCGCCGTGTTCTCGCTCGGGCGAGGGCCGACCGACGAGCAGATCGAGCAGCTGGATCGCGCCGGGGTCGTTTCGGTGTTTCTCGATTTCTACATGGATCCGCTCGCCAACGTGGACCGGAGTCTCGAGATCCTCGGACAGCTCGTCGGGGAGACGGCGCGCGCGGATCGGTTCGTGGCGCTACGTCAGGAGCGGCGATCCAGGATCCGTCGCGCCCTCGACGACGACGCGCCCGAGCGACCGAGCGTCTTCTTCGAGGCGCACGCGGGTATGTCGCCCGAGTGCTGTAACTCGCCGGGCAAGGGCAACGTCGGGGTCTACATAGATCTCGTCGGCGGTCACAACATCGGCGCCGACGTGTTGCCCGGACCGATCGGTCGCTTGAGTCTCGAGTACGTGCTCGAGCGGGATCCCGCCGTCTACGTCGCGACGGGTGGACCGCACCTGGTGGGGACCGGTGGTCTCGTGCTGGGTACGGGATACGGTCCGCAGGCGGCGACCGAAGCGCTCATCCGCGCCGTCGAGCGACCGGGGATCGAGCACCTCGACGCGGTCGGCTTGGGTCGCGCCCACGGGCTCTCGCACCATCTGCTCAACTCGCCGCTCGACATCGTCGCGATCGAGCTCCTGGCGCGGTGGATCCACCCCGATCGGTTCGCGGATGTCGATCCGGCCGCGACGCTCGACGTGATCAACCGGGACTTTCTCGTCGTCGAGCTCGACGGCACGCATTGGGTCTCGCTTCCATCGAGCGATGATGGATCCTCTTGAGGCGAACGTCTGGGGACCGGGTGGCGTACCCGGCGAGGCGACGCGGGTCCGAGCGGGCAACGACGCGACGGCCATCGATGTTACCACTACGGAGCCGCTCGCGTCGCGGCGGGCTGCGAACCGGCGCTCGGTATCTCAGCGTCGTGTTCAACCACGAGACGGGGCATGGGTACGTGGGCAACAAGACACGATCTGCGGGGAGGGATCACCCACCCGTCGAAGATCGGTATGGCGACACCGTTACGATCCTACGTCGCTGAGCGGACTACGACGCCGCTCGGACACGGCTCGGTGAGGCGACCCGGCCTCGAGAGCGCACAAGACCCGCCTAACGCGACAGATCAATATCAATTCTTCTTTTCAACGTCGGATGGGAGCATCCGGGCTTGGGGTGGTACGCCCGCGCGGGCCCCGGACCGCGATGAGGGGATCGTCGTCGGGGCGCTGCCGTTCGAGTCGAGCGACCGGCCCGAGCTGTTCGCCCCCGGGACGGTCGTACGCGATGAGCCCTCGTTGTGGGCACCGATCGATCCGGCCAGCGGTCGCGACGTCGAGATCGTCGCCGTCCCGGATCGGGACGGCTACACCCGGATCGTCGAGTCGGCGGTCGAGGCGTTGCGGGCGGGAGCGGATCAGCCGGACGGGTTACGGAAGGTCGTGCTCGCCCGACGTCTCGACCTGGTGCGCGAGACCCCGATCGACGCCGAGCGACTCGCCGCGCGGCTCAGCCGCGATCCACACGTCACGACGTTTCTGCTCAAGACGGCCGGCCGTGCGTCGCGTACGCTCGTCGGCGCGAGCCCCGAGCTCCTCCTGGACAAGCGAGGCGACCGCGTTTCGTCGATGCCGCTCGCCGGTTCGGCGGCACGACGACCCGATCCCGCCGAGGATGCGGAGGCGGGGCAGCGACTCCTCCGCTCGGCGAAGGACCAGGAGGAGCATCGGCTCGTCGTCGAGTACGTGATGGACGCGCTGGCGCCCTTGTGTACGTCGCTCGCCGGCGCGCCCGAGCCGTCGCTGTCCCGCACCCACTCCATGTGGCACTTGTCTACGTCGATCGAAGGGAAGCTCCGAGATCCAGACATGCCCTCGGTCACGATCGCGCGGCACCTGCACCCGACACCCGCCGTATGCGGCGTACCGGTCCGCGCGGCGTCGCGGTTCATCCGCGAGCACGAGCCGTTCGGGCGCGGGCTCTACGGCGGGGCGGTGGGGTGGAGCGACGGGTCGCGCGATGGCCGCTGGATGGTCACGCTGCGCTGCGCCGAGGTCGATGGCCGCGCCGCGTCGCTGTACGCGGGGGCCGGGATCCTCCCCACGTCCGACCCGTCGGCGGAGTGCGAAGAGACCTCCGCGAAGTTCCACGCGATGTTGTCCGCGTTCGGGATCACCGAAGACGGCGAGCGAGCCGGAAGGGCGGAGCGGTGACCGCGCCGCGCCAGGTGTGGCCGCCCGAGTTCGAGGCGCGGTACGAGGCGGCGGGTCATTGGACGGAGGAGACGTTGCCGGGCTTCTTTCGCGAGCGGGCGGAGGCCGCCCCCGAGGCGCCGGCGGTCCGATTCGGAGGCGGCACGCTCAGCTACGCGGACGTGGACCGCGCGTCCGACGCCGTGGCCGGCGGACTCCGCGGCGCCGGCTTTCGACCCGGCGAGCGGATCGTGCTCCAGCTTCCGAACATCCCGCAGTTCTTCAGCGCGATGTTCGGGGCCATGCGCGCGGGCCTGCTGCCCGTGTACGCGCTCCCCGCGCATCGACGACAGGAGCTCGAGCACTTCGTCGACGCCGCGGAGGCCACCGGGTACATCACCGTCGATCGCCATGCCGGGTTCGACTACCGGGGCCTGGCTCGAGAGCTCGGCGGGTCGCTCGATCCGAGTCGCGTGTTCGTCGTCGGCGAATCCGACGAGTTCCGCTCGTTCGCGGAGCTGGAGGGAGCGACGGCCCGCGACCTGGTCGAGCCCGATGCGGCGGAGGTCGCGTTCCTGCAGTTGTCCGGAGGGAGCACCGGGCTCTCGAAGCTCATACCACGCACCCACCGCGACTACGTGTACACGCTTCGCGAGAGCGCCCGCATCTGCGGGCTCACGACGAAGACGGTATACCTCGGGGCGCTCCCGATCGCGCACAACTTCCCGATGAGCTCGCCCGGGACGCTCGGGACGTTCTACGCGGGCGGTGCGGTTTCATTGTCCCCATCGCCGAGCCCGGACGCCGCCTTCCCGATCATCGAGCGAGACCGGGCGACGATCACGGGGGTCGTGCCGCCGATGGCGATCATGTGGGCGCGCGCGGCGGGTAAGACACCGCACGATCTGTCCTCGCTCGAGGTGTTGCAGGTCGGGGGCGCACGGTTCGCGCCGGAGGCCGCTCGTCGAATCGAGCCGGCCCTCGACGTCCATCTCCAGCAGGTGTACGGCATGGCCGAAGGATTGGTGAACTACACCCGGCTCGACGACCCGCTGGACGTCCGCGTCAACACGCAGGGCCGACCGATCAGCGACGACGACGAGATCCGGCTCGTCGATGCCGAGGAACGACCGGTCGCCCCCGGCGAGCAGGGGCACTTGCTTACGCGGGGGCCCTACACCATTCGAGCGTACCACGCCGACGCGGAGACGAACCGACGCGCGTTCACCGAAGACGGATTCTACCGCACCGGCGACCTGGTCTCGGTGACCGAAGACGGCAACCTCATCGTGCATGGCCGGGTCAGCGACGTCATCAACCGCGGGGGCGAGAAGATCCCGGTCGAGGAGGTCGAGAATCACCTGATGGCGCATGCGGGCGTCCACGATGCCGTCCTCGTGCCGGTTCCCGACCCCTATCTCGGCGAAAAGAGCTGCGCGGTCGTCGTGCCGGAAGATCCCGCCCCGACGGCTCTCGAGCTCAGACGGTGGATCCGGGAGCGAGGTCTCGCCGCGTTCAAGATCCCGGACGACGTGATGTTTCTCGATGCCTTCCCATCGACCGGGGTAGGGAAGGTGAGCCGCCGCGACCTACGGGCGGCGGTTCGCGTGCGCATCTCGAGCGAGGCTCCAAATGGCTGACGCCCCGTTGGAGGCAGGACGGTTGCCCGTCGTCGAGGAGTACGACCTCCCGCGCGAGTTTCTTCCGAGTCGGGCCCATTGGGCGCTCGAGGCGGACCGCGTCGCGCTGCTGATTCACGACGTGCAGCGCTACTTCCTGCGGATCTACCCACCCGGCTCGCGACTCATCGCCGAAGTGCTGAGGAACGTGGCCGCTTTGCGGAAACGCTGCGACGAGCTCGGGATACCCGTGTTCTACACCGCCCAGACCCCGCACCAGGATCCACGCGAGCGAGGTCTCCAGGCCGATCTATGGGGTCCGGGCATGGGGGCGGATCCCGAGGACGCCGAGATCGCTTCGGACGTATCCCCGGGCGAGGGACACGAAGTGTTGCAGAAGTGGCGGTACAGCGCGTTCCAACGCTCGACGCTGCACTCGACGATGACGGCGGACGGTCGCGATCAGCTCATCGTGACGGGGGTGTACGCCAACATCGGTTGCCTGCTCACCGCCGCCGACGCGTTCATGCGCGACGTGCAGCCGTTCTTCATCGTCGATGCCGTGGCGGACTTCACCGCCGCTCGGCACGTTGCTGCCGTCGACTACGTAGCGCAGCACTGCGGGCAGACGATGTTCACCTCGGAGCTATTGGGCCGGCTGTGACAGATTCGAGCTTCACCGTGGAAACGATGCGCGCGGACATCGCCGCCATCCTCGATCAACCGACATCGCTCGTGGAAGACGGCGTGAACCTCCTGGACCTCGGGCTCGACTCGCTGCGGATCATGGAGTTGGCGGATCGGTGGAGTCAGGCATCGGGGGTGTTCGTCGACTTCGCGATGTTGGCGGAGGAACCCGAGGTCACCGCCTGGTGGGGGTTGATCTCGGATCGAACGGGGTGATCGAGGGTCGACTCACCGAGGCGCAGGAAGGGCTTTGGCTCGCCCGCCGCCTCGATCCCCGAAACCCCTCTCAGAACACCGGGCAGATCCTCCGTCTGCGCGGCCCAATCGACACCGAGTCGCTACGCGGTGTCGTCCAGCAGACCATCGACGAGTGCGACGCGTTCCGCGTCCGCATCGCCGGTGACCCCGCCGCGCCGACGGTCACGAGCCGCGACGTACCGCACATCCGGGTCGCCGTGGACGACGTGTCGGGCGAGCGAGACCCCGAGCGCGTCATTCGCTCGCGGGTCCAGTCCGACGTCGAGCGCCCGCGCGACCCCGCGTCGGACCCCATGGCGTCGTCGGTCGTCTACCGGGTCGCCGATGATGAGCATTGGTGGTACTTCTGCGGGCAGCACCTGGTGATCGACGGATACGGCACGACGCTGCTCAACGTCCGGTTCATGGATCTCCTCCGCGCCGTATCGACGGGTGAGCCGCCGCGGACGCCGGAGCTCGGCTCCTTCCAGGCGGTCCTCGAGGAAGACGCTGCGTACCGGGTCTCGGCGGACCGGCTCGCGGATCGCCGGTTCTGGGGCGAAGAGCTCGCGGAGCTCGCGGATGTCGCGAGTCTTTCGGGGGGCGAGCCGCTCCCCAGCGCGTTCCACCACCGTGCGCGTCGCGTCATCGGCGCCGAGCTCCAGGGCGCGCTCGAGGCGATGGGACGCGACGCGGGCGTGACTTGGCCGGACGCCGTAGCGGCGGCGGTGGCGGCCTTCGTCGCCCGACATACCGGCGACGGCGACATCGTGCTCGGCCTCCCGGTCATGAACCGGCTGGGCTCCGCGTCCGCGCGCGTCCCGTGCACGATCATGAACGTCACGCCGATCCGCGTCCGGCTGGATGAAGCCGAGACACCGGGCGCGATCGTCGCTCGCTTCGGGGACGCCTCGAAGCGGGCGCGCGCCCACGGCCGCTATCGAAGCGAGGAGCTCCGTCGCGAGCTCGGGTTCGTGGGCGAGGGCCGCCGCCTGTTCGGCCCGCTCGTCAACGTGCTGCCGTTTCGTCCGCTGCCCGCGGTCGAGGGCGTGGCCGCGCACCTCGAAGTGCTCGGCGCCGGCCCCGTGGACGACGTGACCTTCACCTTCCGGGGAGGCGGCGTCGACGCCGGCATCGCGTTGGAGGTGGACAGCAACCCCGCGCTCTACTCGCTGGCGCAGACCGAGACGTTTCGAGACCGACTGCTGGCGTTCCTCGAAGCGTTCGCAGCGGAGGATCACGAATTGGCCCGCGTTCCGACCCTGACGGAAACCGAGAAGGAGCGGTGGGTCCGCGGCGTGAACGACACCGCGCACGCGGTCGAGGAGACCACGCTGGTCGAGCGGCTCGAGCGCACGGTCCGCGCGCGTCCCGACGCGGTAGCTCTGGTCGGGGAGGAGATCGAGCTCACGTACGCGGAGGTCATCGAGCGGACGAACGCGCTGGCGAGACGGCTCCGCGCCGCCGGTGTCGGACGCGGGGCGATCGTCGGCGTCTGCTACCCGCGCTCGGTCGATCAAGTGCTCGGGTTTCTCGGGGTCATGTCGGCCGGTGCCGCCTATCTTCCCCTCGATCCGGAGCACCCCGAGGGGCGGATCCGTCAGTTGATCGGCGACGCCGAGCCGCGGGTGGTCTTGGCGCCGTCGAGCCTGTCGCGCCTCGTACCGGCCGACTCGGTCGATCTCGTGGTCTGGCCCCCGGGCTCGGTCGACGAGTCCGCGCCCTCCGACGTCGAGCCCGAGGCCCCCAGGCCCCACGACGCCGCATACGTCATCTACACGTCCGGCTCGACCGGTCGCCCCAAGGGCGTCGTCATCGAGCACCGCGCGATCGTCAACCGGCTGGAGTGGATGCGCGCCGCCTTCGCGTTCGGCCCGGACGACCGCATCCTCCACAAGACGCCCGCGACCTTCGATGTGTCGGTGTGGGAGCTCTTCCTCCCGATGCTGTGCGGTGCGACGCTCGTGGTCGCCCCCCCGACGGCCCACCGCGACCCCGCGTGGATCGCTCGGCTGATCCGCGAGCACGGGATCACCGCCGTACACTTCGTGCCGTCCATGCTCGGGCCGTTTCTCGATCACCCCTCGGCCGATGGGCTCGAGGTGCGCCGGGTGTTCTGTAGCGGCGAGGCGCTCACCGCGCCGCTCCGCGACCGATTTCACCGCCGGGTGCGGGGGGAGCTCCACAACCTCTACGGACCCACCGAAGCCGCGGTCGATGTGACGCATTGGGCCGCGCCCCCCCACGACACATCGGATCCGATCCCGATCGGGCGTCCCGTGTGGAACACGCGCATGTACGTCCTCGATGACCACCAGCGTCCCGTCCCGCCCGGGGTGGTCGGCGATCTCTTCATCGCGGGGCGTCAGTTGGCGCGTGGTTATCTGGGCCGAGACGATCTCACGTCGGATCGGTTCATCCCCGACCCGTTCGTCGCGGGGGAGCGGATGTATCGGACCGGGGACCTGGCGGCGTGGCGCGAGGACGGGGCGCTGGAGTTCGCCGGTCGCGCCGATCACCAGGTCAAGATCCGCGGACAGCGGATCGAGCTCGGCGAGATCGAGACCGTGATCGCCGATCTTCCCGGCGTCGCCAGCGCGGCGGTCCGGGCCTGGGCCGAGCCGCAGGGGGCCGCGCTGGTCGCGTACGCTACGGCGACGAGTGGGACTGTCCTCGACCCGGACGGGATTCGCGCGGAGGTCACGGCGCGTCTCCCCGACGCGATGGTGCCACGCGTGGTGCTCGCGCTCGACGACCTCCCTCTCACGTCGAGCGGAAAGTTGGACCGCAACGCGTTGCCCCGACCGCCGCGAGCGAGGGCCGAGGACACCGGCGCGCTCACGACGCCGACCCAGCGTCTGGTGGCCGAGATGTTCCGGCAGGTGCTCGACATCGACGGGATGCCCGGTCCGACCGACGACTTCTTCGCGCTCGGAGGTCACTCGCTCACCGCCGTCGAGCTCCTCGCCGAGGTCCGTTCGCGGTGCGGTGTCGATCTCGGCCCGGGCGCGCTGTTCTCCCGCCCGACCGTGACTCGATTCGCCGAGGCGATCGACCGCGGCGGACCGGGCCCGGAGGCTCGGTCCGACCCGGGCCTCGACGAGACGTACGGTCTGGAGCCGCTGCTCGAGCTGTCGTCGGGGCCCGAAGACCGCGCTCCGCTCTACTGCATCCACCCGGCGGGCGGCATCTCCTGGTGTTACGGCACCTTGGCGCGGGCGCTCGCCTCCCGACGTCGGGTGATCGGTCTGCAAGCGACCGGCCTACGGACGGGTCGGCCGCTGCCGGGCAGTCTCACCGAGATGGCCTCGTCGTACGTAGACGCGATCTCGACGGGTCGGCGCGACCGGCCCTTCCACCTGCTCGGCTGGTCGGTGGGCGGCATCATCGCGCATGCCATGGCGGCCCGGCTGCTCGAGATCGGGTGTCGCGTGGGTCAAGTCGTGCTACTCGACGCGTACCCCGCGGATTGCTGGCACGATGCGCCGCCGCCGGGGCCGGACGCCGCGCTGCGCGCGCTGCTGCTGATCGCCGGTGAGGACCCCGAGACGATCGATCCGGACGATCTGACGCGCGAGACCGTGCGTGCGAGACTCGCCGAGAGAGGCCACGTTCTGGGTGCGTTGTCGGACGACGCGCTCGATGGTGTCGTTCGGGTAGTGGAGTCGAACAACCGTCTGGTGCGGGAACATCACCATGAGCCAGTGGAGGCGGACCTGATCCACTTTCAGGCGGGGCTCGATCACGTCGGCGAACGGTTCGATGCGGGCATGTGGGCGCCGTACGCGCGACGCGTCGAAGCTCACGTCATCCCGTTCGTCCACGCTCGCATGACGGGGGGAGCCGCCTCGGAGCGGGTCGCGACCGTGCTGGGGCAACGACTCGAATCGGGGCGCGGGCGTTGAGTCAGCTCGCCTTCGTCACCGGAGCGGCGGGCGGCATCGGATCGGCTATCACGCAGGCGCTCCTCGAGGGGGGAACGCGCGTCGTCGCGACGGATATCGATGGCGGTGCCCTCGCGCGGCTCGAGGACCGGCTCGGACCCACGCCGGATCTTCGGTGCGAGCCCCTCGACGTCACGGACGCGAGCGGCGTCGAGGCGGTGATCGCCGTCTCCGAGGATGAATGCGGTCCGATCGACTGGGGCGTCTGCGTCGCCGGCGCGATCGAGCTCCAGCCGATCGTCGATACGTCGCTGGAGAGCTGGAACGAGATCTTCGCGGTCAACTCGGTCGGCGTCTTTCTCGTGTCCCGGGCCCTGGGGGCGCGAATGGCCCGGCGGGGCGAGGGGTCGCTCGTCACCGTGGCCTCGAACGCGGGTTTGATCCCGCGCGTCCACATGGGGGCGTATGGCGCCTCGAAGGCGGCCGCGTCGATGCTGACGCGGACTCTGGGGCTCGAGCTCGCGCGGAGCGGCGTGCGTTGCAACGTCGTCTGCGCCGGATCGACCCGTACGGCGATGCAAGCGCGGTTTCAGGGCGAAGTGGGAGGTGACGAGCCGATCATCGAAGGCTCGCTGGAATCCTTTCGTACGGGAATACCGCTCGGCAGGGTCGCGGAGCCCGAAGACATCGCGGATGCGGTCCTGTACCTGCTATCGGACCGCGCCCGACACATCACGATGGCCGAGCTCGTGATCGACGGTGGCGCCTCGCTGCTGGGATGACGATGACCGGGATTCCCGAGCGCGTGAGAACGCTCGAAGAGACCATGTCCTCGTGGCGGCGGGAGATCCACGCGCACCCCGAGCTCGCCTTCGAGGAGCACCGGACCGCCGCGTTCGTCGCGGAACAGCTCGGCGCCATGGGCCTCGAAGTCGAGACCGGGGTGGGGGGGACCGGCGTCGTCGCCACGCTGCGGCACGGAGGCTCGGCGCGGGCCGTCGGTCTGCGCGCCGAGCTCGACGCGTTGCCGATCGCCGAAGCGACCGGCGTCCCCTATGCCTCGAGGACGCCCGGCGTCATGCACGCCTGCGGCCACGACGGCCACTGCGCGATGCTGATGGGGGCGGCGAAGCACCTGAGCGACGCGCTCGGGTTCGACGGCACGATCCGGTTCATCTTCCAACCCGCCGAGGAGAACGAGGCGGGGGGGCGCGCCATGATCGAAGACGGGTTGTTCGACCGCTTCCCCGTGGACGATGTATTTGCGCTCCACAACGAGCCGGGCATTCCCGTCGGCGTCTTCAGCGTTCGCCCGGGTCCGGTCACGGCGGCGCTGGATCTGTTCGAGATCAGGGTCGAGGGCGAGACGTGTCACGCCGCGCGTCCGCACACCGGCGCGGATGCGATCGCGTGCTCGGCGGCGCTCGTGACCGCCTTGCAGACCATCGTGACCCGGGACGTGGACCCGATCGACCCGGCCGTGCTCAGCGTGACCTGGATCGAGGGCGGAAACTCCTGGAACGTGCTGCCCGCGGCCGTGCGGCTGCGGGGCACGGCTCGGGCGTTTCGACGGGAGGTCCAGGACGTGATCGAGGCGCGGATGGGCGAGACGGTGGCCGGCGTTTGCGCGGCGCACGGGTGCGAAGGACGCCTGGACTACGAGCGGCGGTATCCACCGACCACCAACTCGACGGCCGCCGCACGTGCGGCAACGGATGCGGCGCGCGCCGTGGCCGGTCCGGATCGCGTGATCGTCGATCGGCCACCGACCACCGCGGCGGAGGACTTCGCGTTCATGCTCCAGGCGCGTCCCGGTTGCTACGGTTTCGTCGGCAATGGCGATACCGCGCCGCTCCACACGCCGGAGTACGACTTCAACGACGACGCGCTCGTCTGGGGCGCGAGCTACTGGACCAAGCTGGTCGAAGCGCTCCTCCCGATCTAGCGAGCCCGCGGGCCGCCCCGCCGGGATGGGCGCGCGGTCGCGTCCGAGCCGACCGCTTGCCAAGAGGAGGGTTCCCGCATAACCTCGGCGCTCGTTGAGAATCGTTCTCAAATAGCGATACTCGTTATCGGTTGGCCGACGTTCGTGCGATGTGCTCGCATCCCATCGCCGCTTCCCGATGCCAGGAGGACCCCGTGTCAGCTGTCCCGTCGGGCGGATCGATCCGCTCTCGTTTCGGTCGTAGCGCTGTTCCACTCATCACGCTTGCCGTGGGCGCCCTCGCGTTCGCGGGGTTCGCCGTAGCGAAGGCCGTCGACTCCGACCCGGTCGTGCAACGGCAGGTGAAGGTCCACGCGGGGCTCTACGAGCTGGGTACGAACACGCAGGACGGAACCGTCTGGGTCGCCGCGGTCGGGTCGCGTCTCGTCGAGGGTGCGCGGGTCGTGCAGCTCGACGGCCAGACCCTCGAGGAGAAGCAGTCGATCGACATGGATGACGCGCCCGGCTTCGGGCTCGCCGTCAACAGCCGCACGGGCATGCTCTACACGAGCAACACCCGCGTCGGAAACATGTCGGCGGTGAACCTGGAGACCGGCGAGATCACGATCATCTCCGATCCGGACGCCGAAGGCGAGCCGCACCTCTATCAGGTCGTCGCGGACGAAGAGAACAACATGATCTACGCGACGGTCGCCCAGGATCCGGGCCAGGTGTGGGTCGTGGACGGATCGACGAACACGCTCGACCGTGTCATCGAGACTGGTGGGGCCCGGCCGACCGGCATCGTCGTCG
>JAKSCH010000262.1 GCA_022360695.1 Gemmatimonadota bacterium | reverse complement strand
GAACCATCAGGTCCGAATGGACGTGATTGCGAACAACATCGCGAACGTGAATACCATCGGCTTCAAGGGAAGCCGGGTCACGTTCGAAGAGGCGTTCAGCCAGCTGCTCCAGGGACCGAGTCAGCCGCGAACGAACGGTGCGAGCTTCGGGACGAACGCGATGACGGTCGGGCTGGGTATGAACCTCGGGTCGATCGACATGAACTTCACGCAGGGGAGTCTCCAGACCACCGGCGTGAACACCGATCTCGCGATCCAGGGCAACTCGTTCTTCGTGGTCGGCGACGGCACGCAGAATTTCTACACCCGCGCCGGGAACTTCCAGATCGATGGTCTGGGCCGACTGGTGTCATCGAACAACGGGTTCATCGTGCAGGGCAGGTTGGCGCAAGCCGGCGTCCTGCAGCAGACGGTGGGTGATCTGACGATCCCGCTCAATCAGCGGGCCGACGCGAGCGCCACGACGACCGTGGGTATCGTGGGGAACCTCGACGCGGCAGCCTCCGATGGGTTGGTGAAGCAGACGTTGATCGTCGTGTACGACTCGCAAGGCAACGCGCACGATCTGGTCATCGACTTCACCAAGACCGCGAACCCGAACGAGTGGACGTACGCGATCACCACGCCGAACGGGACGCCGGTCTCCGGTGACACCGGCACCATAACGTTCGACAGCACCGGCGCCTTGGTGGGTCCGGGGACCACGACGTTCGAATGGACGCCGGACAACTTCACGGCGAACGAGTCGATCGAGGTCAGCTTCGGCACCGTCGGCACCACGGACGGGCTGTCGCAGTTCGCGAGCCCTTCGACCGCCGTAATCAGCCAACAAGACGGCTTCCCGATGGGTGAGCTCGAACGGATCCTGGTCGACGAGACCGGCACCGTGACGGGAGCATTCACGAACGGCGTGAACCTCGTGCTCGGGCAAGTCGTGCTGGCCGACTTCGCGAACGCGCGCGGTCTGCTCGCGTCCGGTGACAACATGTTCTCGGCTTCGGCGAACTCCGGTCCGCCGGTCCTCGGCTTCGTGAGCGAGGGGAGCCAATCGGCGATCACCGCCGGGGCGCTCGAGATGTCGAACGTGGACCTCGCGTCGGAGTTCACGGACATGATCGTGACCCAACGGGGCTTTCAATCGAACGCCCGGGTGATCACGACAGCGGATGAGATGCTTCAAGAGTTGGTCGCTCTCCGGCGATAATCCGCCGCGGCGGTAAGGCTCCGCTCCACGTAGCTAGCTTCCGTAGAAAGGAGCCTGTCCGGGGCCCTCGCGGGCCCCGGGCCGCCACCTTCGACGGCCCGCCGACCTCCCGTCGTGCCCGGCGGCCCTCGCCTCGTTCGGTCCGGTCGGGCCGGAAAAAAGCGCCGCCGGACCTCGGAAACGACTTCCGCTCTCCGACGAGCCCGCCCCGGTCCCGCCGATCTCCGAGCGTCCGTCAGGAGCCCGAAAACCGTTGATTGACGGCTTTTTAGGCCCTCTCCGTTCGATCCGGTGACCGGCCCTTCGTCGGGTATGTGACATGCCTTCCGGCCGTGCCAGTCCGACCCGTCACGAGCGCTCGCGCGATCGGCGGCGGTTCGGGAGGGGATGATCGGAACCGGCGAGGACGATGGCAGACAAACCGGAAGAAGCGAAGAAGAAGCCGCCGGGCGCGGACGGCGACCCCGAGGACGGCCCGGAAGAGAAGGGGAAGGGGCCACTCATCGTGATGCTCCTGGGCTTGCTCATCGGGGTGGGGGCGGGCGTCTTCGTCGTCGGGCCCATGCTCGCCGGGTCGCCAGAAGCCACCGAAACGGGCGAGCAAGAGGAGCACGACGCCGAGGACGGTGAGTTCCACTCGCACGTCGTCGAAGGCCTCATCGTCAATCCCGCGGGCACCGGGGGAACCCGGCTTCTCCTCATCTCCGTCGCGATCGAGGTCGATTCCGAGACTACGGTCGAAGAGGCCGCCGACCGCGACCCGGAGATCCGCGACGTGCTCCTGAGCGCGTTGAGCACCAAGACGATCGACGAGCTCACCGATCCGGGCGCACGAGAAGCGCTCCGTGTCGAGCTGCTCGAAGCGATCCGCGGGCTCGCGTTCGAGGGCGAGCTGCTCTACGTCCACATCCCGCAGTTCGTGGTCCAATGAGCGAGACCACGGGGGGCACGGGGGCCGCTGAAACGGCCGTGGACGCGGCGATGGACGCGGCTTCGACGCCTGCGCCGGATGCGACGACCCGAGGGGGAGCGGAGCCGGTGGGGCCGCCGCTCTACGACTTCCAACGGCCCGTCGGCATGGCCGAGCAAACGCGACGGTTGCTCGATCTCGGATTCGCCGAGGTCGCGGCGTCGCTCGAGGGCTGGATCGGCGCGCAGGTCCGCGAACCGCTGGAGGTCAGCGTCGAGCTGCTCGAGGAGTCGCGGTTCGGTCTGTTTCGTCGCGAGCTCGACCGACCCGCGACGGTGTTCCTGCTCGCCATCGAGGAGGGCCCGGAACAGGGCGCGATACAACTGGACACGGAGCTCGCCTTCCGGTTGCTCGAGCGGACGCTCGGGTCCGAGCTGGATCACGTGTTCATCCCGGAACGACCGCTGACGTGGATCGAGCGCGCCGTGCTGCGCGAAGTGCTCAGCCAGGGCAGCGAGATCATCAGCCGAGCCTGGCGCGAGCACATCCCGCTGAACGTCGGTGTGGCCGGGTTCGAATCCGTTCCGGAGATGCTCCCCCAGGGCAACCAGGATGCGACCCTGCACGCCCGCCTCCGGATCGCGGCGGCCGAATGGGTGACGTCGATGTCCATCGTGCTACCCGTGCCGGTCGTGTCCGCCGCGCTCGCCACGCGTCGTGACGAGCGCCCCGCTCTCGAGCCCGTGGTCGTCGCCGAAAACCGCCAGCGGCTCGAGTCGGCGCTGAAGGGCGCCGACCTCGAGGTGAGCGTGAGGCTGCCGACGTTCCCGGTCTCGTTGCGCGACGTCTCGAGCCTCGAGGTCGGGCGACACGTCCAGTCGGCCCTGCCGGCCGACACGGAAGTCGAGATCTATCTGTCCGACGAGCTTCGGTTCGTCGGACGTATGGGGCGTCAGGGCGAGCACCTGGCCGTCGAGATCCTGAGACCGATACCACCGGGCGGTGAGCGCCCGGGCGCTTACTAAGAGGAGGAGCCGTGAGCGAGAACGAGCAGAACGAGCCAGATGCGTTGGACGTGGCCGCCGATGCGGCGGGCCCGAGCGTCGATGCGGCGGCCCAGAGTCCCGCGACCGAGAGTCCCGCGGCCGACGGCATCGTGGCCTCGCACGAGGAGACCGCCAAAGCCGTGACGCCGGACCCGGAATCGGGCACGCCGATCGAGTTCGGCGATCTGCCGGAGGGAGCCGCCGCGACAGCGGGTGGCGCCGCGACGCTGGAGCTGCTGTACGACCTGTCGCTTCCGCTGACCGTGGAACTCGGACGTGCCGCGCTCAAGGTGCAGGACGTCCTCTCGCTCGGGCAGGGCTCCGTCGTCCGTCTCGATCGCGTGGCCGGAGATCCGGTCGATGTCTACGTGGGGAGCAAGAAGCTCGCGCAGGCGGAGGTCGTGGTTCTCGAGGAGCAGTTCGGGATCCGGATCACGCACATCTACCCCGACGCCGGGACGCCGGAAGTCTGATGACCGGTCTCGCCGTCGCCACGGTCGTCTTCGCCGGGATGCTGGGCTCCGTGCTGGTGCTCCTCGCCCGCGCGCGGGGCTCGATCGCGGATCGTCGTCGCGAGGGGGGGCTCGAGGTGCTGGAGCGCGTATCGCTCGGGCCCAAGCAGGGCGTCGCCGCGGTGCGCGCGGCCGACCGGGTCATCCTCGTCTCCGTGGGCGAGGGTGGTGGGAGACCGCTGGCCGAGATCCCCGCCTCGTCTTGGAGACGGGAATCGACGACGGGCGGAGCCGGCACGGACGACTCGGCCGACCGGCTCGTCGCGTCGCGATCGACGCCGCTCCGAGACCGAACGACCGAGCTCGTGGGCTCGCTGCGGAGCGCCTCGGGCGGAGGAGCCGACCGTCGCAAGCTCGCTGCCCGCTTGGCGCGGTTCTGGGCGCTGATCGCGCTCTGCGCGGCGATCGCCGGCCCGACGAAAGCGATCGCGATGCCGGCCTCGGTCACGACCGTCCAGGAGCAAGAACTCGAGAGCGATGGCTTCTTCGAGGCGCTCCCACCGCTCCTCGAAGAGGAAGAGGAGGGCGGGGCGGCTACCCTCCGACTCGACGGCCCGATCGGCACCGCGCTCATGATCGGAGCCTTGGCGTTGCTGCCCACGCTCCTGCTGCTGGCTACCGGGTTCACCCGGATCCTGATCGTGCTCCACCTGCTGAAGCAGGCGCTCGGCGCGCAGGCGGTGCCACCGACGCACCTCGTGAACGCGCTCGCGCTCGTGCTCACGCTCTTTCTGATGGCGCCGACGCTGGATCGCGCATCGCACGAAGCGATCGACCCGTGGCTCGATGGTGAGATCACGCAGGTCGAGATGTTCGAGCGCGTCGGACTGCCCTTCAAGGAGTTCATGCTCGACTATGCGGACGAGGACGACGTGGCGCGGTTCGTCGATCTTCGGGGCGAAGCGATCCCCGAGTCGATCGAGGACGTGAAGATCACGACGTTGATGGCCGCGTTCACGACGAGCGAGCTGCGCCGCGCCTTCCAGCTCGGCTTCGTGCTGTTCTTGCCTTTTATCGTGATCGATCTCGTCGTCGCGTCCGTGCTCATGAGCATGGGGATGTTCATGCTGCCGCCGGTGATGATCTCGCTCCCGTTCAAGCTGCTGCTCTTCGTCCTCGCGGACGGTTGGTCGCTCGTGGTGGGCGGTCTGCTGACGAGCTTCCGGTAGAGGAGACGAGATGCCGCAGGGACTCGCGATCGAGCTCGCACGGGACGCCATCGTCCTCGCCATCCTGATCTCCGCGCCCCTCCTTGCCGTCGCCGTCGGGGTCGGGATCGTGGT
>JAKSCH010000424.1 GCA_022360695.1 Gemmatimonadota bacterium | reverse complement strand
GGCAGCGTCTTGAAGAACCAGATGTGAGCGACGGGCACGGCGAGCTCGATGTGCCCCATTCGCTCGCGTCGCACCTTGGACAGCGTGACTTCGACACCGCACTTGTCGCACACGTGCCCGCGATAGCGGATCCGCTTGAACTTCCCGCAGTGGCACTCCCAGTCCTTCACCGGGCCGAAGATCCGCTCGCAGAACAAGCCGTCGCGCTCCGGCTTGAACGAGCGATAGTTGATCGTCTCGGGCTTGGTGACCTCGCCGTGACTCCACGAGCGAATCTCTTCCGGCGATGCGAGCTTCACCTGGATCCACTCGAACTCGGACTGGCCGCTACCGCGATGTCGCGGAAAATCGATCATGTCTTCCCCTCTTCAGCGCTGACCCGTGCTGCGCCATGACTCCCAAGGGTCCCCGCCCCCGCCGGGGGCGAGACCTCGTATGTCCAACGCGAGGCGTTCGCCTCGCGCGTCGAACTAGAATTAGAAGATCGCGTCGGACTCGTCGCTGCCGAGCGTGACGCTGAGCCCCAACGCCTGTAGTTCCTTGACGAGCACGTTGAAGCTCTCCGGAACCCCGGGCTTGGGCAGGTTGTCGCCCTTCACGATCGCCTCGTACACGCGGCTGCGGCCGGTCACGTCGTCCGACTTGACCGTGAGCATCTCCTGGAGCGTGTGCGCCGCGCCGTAGGCCTCGAGCGCCCATACCTCCATCTCGCCGAACCGCTGTCCGCCGAACTGCGCCTTACCGGCGAGCGGCTGCTGGGTCACGAGGCTGTATGGCCCGATCGACCGCGCGTGGATCTTGTCATCCACGAGGTGCGACAGCTTCATCATGTAGATCTCACCGACGGTGACGTCGGCGTCGAACTCCTCGCCTGTACGACCGTCGCGCAGCCGCATCTTGCCGTTCGGATGGAGCCCGGCCTTCGTCATCAACTCCACGACCGCCGCGTCGAGTCCCTTCGTCACAGACTTCTGCGCGACGAGGGCCGCAGCCGCGGGCCAACCCGCGCTCTTGAGCTTCGGTCCGGTCGTCCCACCGGTGACGTCCTTGGCGACGGCGATGACGAACTTCGACAACGACGTGAGGAACGTCTTGAGCTTGGTGCGTCCGGTCAGATACGCATCGATCGACCGCCCGAGCCCATCGCCGGCTTTCGGCTCTGATCCGGCGAACTCCTGGATCTCGTTCACCAGCACCTGGACCGCTTCGTAGTCGAGCTCCGGGGTCTCGATCTCGGACCCCATCGTCCTCGCGGACCAGTAGGCGCCCGCGATCTTGAGCAACGCGCCGATCTCGTGCTCCGTGGCACCCTGGAAGACGGGGGTGTTCGCCTCGAACCCGAGGATGCTCGCCGCCCAGCCGAGGGTCGTCTCCATGATCTGTCCGACGTTCATCCGGCTCGGGACGCCGAGCGGGTTGAGCACGATCTCCACGGACTGGCCGTCGGGCAGAACCGGCATGTCTTCCTCCGGCACGACACGCGCGATGATGCCTTTGTTGCCGTGACGCCCGGCCATCTTGTCGCCGACCGAGATCTTGCGCTTCTCGGCCAGATAGACCTTGACGAGCTGCACCACGCCGGGCGACAGCTCGTCCGGCTGGAAGATCTTGTCGATCCCTTCTTCGGTGCGCTCGCGTACGCGTTCGACGCGAGCCTTCGCTTCGTCGACCACGCGCCGAACGAGATCGTTCGCCTTGTCGTTCTTGACCTTGAGCGTCGACAGATCGACCTCGCCGAAATCGAGATCCTTGAGGGCTGTTTTCGTGAGCCTCTTCCCCTCGGCGAAGTAGGGCTCGATCGTCCCCTGCTTGAGGAAGAGCGAAGCGGTCTGCCCTTCGAGGAGCTCGAGCAGCTCTTCGTCGCGTGCCTCGATGACGCGAGTGATCTCCTCCCGCTCCGCCTCGCGGAGCTCCGCGATCCGCTCACCGTGCTCACGCTCGAGCAGCGGATCGTCGATCCGGCGCGAGAAGATCTTGACGTCGATGACCGTGCCTTCGACGCCCGGCGGCACGCGAAGCGAGCTGTCCTTCACGTCCTTGGCCTTCTCACCGAAGATCGCCGTCAGCAGCTTTTCTTCCGGCGAAAGCTCCGTCTCGCCCTTCGGGGTGATCTTGCCGACCAGGATGTCGCCCGACTTCACGGCCGCCCCGATGCGGACGATGCCACGATCGTCGAGATCGACGAGCGCCTCTTCCGCGACGTTCGGGATCTCGCGCGTGATCTCTTCCATCCCACGCTTCGTGTCGCGGACGTGGAGCTCGAGCTCCTGGATGTGGACCGAAGTGTAGACATCGCCCTTGACCAGCTTCTCGCTGATCACGATCGCGTCCTCGAAGTTGTGCCCGTACCACGGCATGAACGCGACGAGCGCATTGCGCCCCAAGGCGAGCGACCCGCCGTCGGTGCCGGCGCCGTCGGCGATGACGTCGCCGACCTTCACCCGCGCGCCCACCCGGACGATCGGACGTTGGTTGATCGCGGTGTCCTGATTCGTCCGCCAGAACTTGCGGAGCTTGTAGCGGTCGTACTGGGTGAGCCGAGCCAGCGGCACCTTGCCCGTCGCCTTCCTCGGCTTGCCCGTGTCGACGACGATCTCGTCGGCCGTCACGCGGGTGACCTTCCCGGCGCGCCGCGCCAGCACGACGGAGCCCGAGTCCTCCGCGACCTTGCCTTCGAGCCCCGTACCGACGAGCGGTCGCTCGGGGAACAGCAGCGGGACGGCCTGGCGCTGCATGTTCGACCCCATGAGCGCCCGGTTCGCGTCGTCGTGCTCGAGGAACGGGATCAACGCCGGTGACACCGCGACGAGCTGGTCCGGTGCCACATCCATGAAGTCGATCTCGTCCGGTGGCAGCAGCGGATAGTCGTCCCGCCGCCGGCACAGCACGAGGTCGCGCGCGAACGTTCCATCGGAGTTGAGCTCCGCGTTCGCCTGGGCGACCGCGTACTCCTCCTCCTCGCTCGCCGACAACCACACGAGCTCGTCCTGTTTTACCTTCCCGTCCACGACCTTGCGATACGGCGTCTCGAGAAACCCGAGCTCGTTGAGCCGCGAATACGTCGTCATCGACGTGATGAGGCCGATGTTCGGGCCTTCCGGCGTCTCGATCGGACACATCCGGCCGTAGTGCGAGTAGTGCACGTCTCGAACCTCGAACCCGGCCCGCTCGCGCGTCAGCCCGCCCGGCCCGAGCGCGCTCAAACGCCGCTTGTGCGTGAGCTCGGAGAGCGGGTTCGTCTGATCCATGAACTGGCTGAGCTGCGAGCTCCCGAAGAACGCCTGGATGACGGCGCTCACGGTGCGAGCGTTCACCAGATCATCGATCGATATCTTCTCGGGGTCGCTGTTGAT
>JAKSCH010000291.1 GCA_022360695.1 Gemmatimonadota bacterium | reverse complement strand
CGACGATCGCGCTCACCGGCGCGGACTGCGAGGCGACCGTCGAACGCGAGCCGGTCGGAGCGTGGCGAACGGTTCGGATCGAGATGGGACAGACGCTCCGGCTCGGGTTCGCCTCGTCCGGGATGCGGGCCTATGTCGCGTTCCCCGGTGGGCTGGACGCGCCGGCGTTCTTCGGCTCGACGTCGGTGGTCGCGCGGGACGGTCTTCCGGCGCCGCTCGACCGGGGGCTCGAGCGCGACGACCGGATCGGTTGGCGCGGTCCGGGTCTCGACGAAGCCCCTCGCGTCGTCCCGAGCGCGTTCGTCCCCGATTATCCCGACGCGTTGACGCTGCCGCTTCTTCTCGGGTACGAATGGGACCGGTTCGCCGAGATCGATCGCGACCGGGTTCTGTCGGATGCATGGACCGTCGACGGATCGAGCGATCGAATCGCGTCACGGCTCGCGGGGCCTCGGCTCGAGTCCGGGCCTACCACGTTGGACTCGGTGCCGCTCGTCGACGGGACGGTGCAGGTGCCCGGAGACGGCGTCCCCCTCGTGTTCATGCGGGATCGGCCGACGATCGGAGGGTACCCGAAGCTGGGCTCGCTCGGTTCTCTCGCCGTCGATCGGCTCGCGCAGGCCCGACCCGGGACCGCGATTCGCTTCCGTCTCGGCGACGCCGCCGATCTGCGCGCCGAGATCCGACGGCGGCAGCGGTTCTTCGGCAGCGAGCTCGTCTAGCGCCCTTTCGTCCGGTTGAGCAGCACCGTCACCGTGGGCTCGGCGTCGTTCGCCGTCGCCAGGTCGATCCGCCCATCCTCGTCGAAGTCTCCGGCCACGACCTGATGCGGTTGTGCGCCGACCTCGAGCCATGCCGCCGGCGTGAGCGCACCCGACCCATCGTTCGAGAGGATCGTGACGCGGTGCGCGGAGTAATCGGTGACCGCGAGATCCGCGTCGCCATCGCCGTCGAGGTCCGCGAAGACCGTCGCCCACGGCGTCTCGGGGAGCGGGATCGTCCACTGCGGCGAGAAGCCGCCTCGGCCGTCGTTCTCGAACACGAGCACTTCCCCGGTACGCGAGCTCGGCAGCGCCACGTCCGGGTCCCCATCGCCATCGACATCGCCGCCACCGCCGATATGCGGGTTCGTCCCCGCCTCGAGGCTCGTCCCCACCTCGAAGCGCCCTCGTCCATCGTTGTGGAAGATGGACATCCGATCGGCGATCAGCCCGGGGACCGCGAGGTCGATGTCGCCATCCGCGTCGAAATCGTCCGCGACGGCTCGCTCGGCGCCCGCGCTCGTGGGGAGGCGGTCCGACACGAGGAGGCCGCCGGTCCCGTCGTTCGAGACGATGAGGACCTCGGTCCCGGAGAAGTCGCCGACCGCGAAGTCGATGTCGCCGTCGGCGTCCAGATCCGCCGCCGCGATCGAGTGCGGGCGGCCGCCGAGCGGCGTCCGGCCACCGACCGCGAACCCCGCCGCGCCTTCGTTTCGGAGCACCGTGGCCATCGCGGTGCCCTGGTTCACGACCACGAGATCGATGTCGCCGTCACCGTCCACGTCGGCCGCGGCGAGCGCTTCCGGGGCCTCCGGGACGTCGTAGGATGCAGAGGTCCCGAAGGCTCCGACCCCCGTGCCGAGCGCTACCGACACGGTACCGGCGCCCTTGTCGACCGTGGCGAGATCGAGATGACCATCCCGGTCGAAGTCGGCCGCGGCGAGGTTGTAGGGTGCCGCGGGCATCGCGACATCCCGACGCTCGAACTCGATGGTGACGGCGTTCGGCTCTACCCCCGTTTGCGCGACACACGCGATCGGGATGAAGAGACCCACGGCGGCTGACGAGAGGCGACGCGAGAATCCGATACGGCTAGACATCCGGCGGCTCCTTCGGTGGGGTGCGGGTCCCCGAAGATGCTACCGTAGAGGTCCGGATGGCCACCGCGCGTGGAGCCGGCGATCGACGTCGCGACGACGGGCCGCCGAACGGCCCGGTCGCGACGAGATGTTCCCCTGTGCAACCGCGGGCGCGTTTCGATCGTCTTCAAGGGGAGCCCCGGCTCGCGGTCCCAACGAGCGCGACCGTCGGACGACCCGTACGTTGCGCGGGGTGGTGGTGTCGGGGTGGAGGAGGGCGAGTGAAAACAGCACGTACGCGGCATCGCGCCGCGCGCATCGCGATGATCGGGCTGACGATCGGCGGCTCGACCGCGGCAGCGGAGGGCCAGAGCCTCAGAGGCTCCGCCCGCTCGCTCGACCGCCAAAACGAAGTCGCGCGTCAGCACGACTACACGTTTCTGCGTACGCCCGAGCAGGTGAAGCGGTTCGTCGAGGCCGGGTATCTCGTTCCCGTCCCGAAGGGACGAGACTATCGCCTGAACAATCTCTCCTTCCCGTACGCGCGGCCCGAGGTCGCGCTCTTCATCAGCCGTCTCGGACCGCAATACCGACGCGCCTGCGGCGAACAGCTCGTGGTCACCAGCTTGACGCGACCGCATACCCGCCAGCCACGGAACGCGTCGCCGAGGTCCGTGCACCCCACGGGGATGGCGCTCGATCTCCGGCGCAGCAACGACCGGACGTGCCGATCCTGGCTCGAGCGCGTGCTGCTCGATCTCGAGCGCGCGGGCGTCCTCGAGGCCTCGCGCGAGCGACGACCACCCCATTACCACGTCGCGCTGTTCCCCCGCCAATACCGGGAGTACGTGAACGCGATTCGGCTCGCGCGCGCCGGCGAGTATCGCGTAAAGCGTGGCGATTCGCTGTGGGACATCGCGCGTGAGCACGACACGACCGTGGATCGGCTTCGCGCCGCCAACAACATGAGCGGTAGCCGCATCTTCCCCGGCCAGGTCCTCACGGTCCCCTCGAGCCCCTGAGGGACGGTCGCTCGGGGGACCGTCGCGCCCTCTGGCGGCAGGACGGTCGACAGGCGACATAGGGGGCTCGTCGACCCCGGGAGCCGTCGTGCACGACCTCCAGCGACACATCGAAGAGATCTTCCGCCGTGACTCCGGCCGTCTGATCTCGGTGCTGACCCGGATCTTCGGCCCGCAGAACCTCGAGCTGGCCGAAGACGTGGTGCAGGAGTCGTTCGTCCGCGCGATGGAGACCTGGTCGGCGGAAGGGATCCCGGACAACCCGGAGGCGTGGTTGCTCACGACGGCGCGGAACCGCGCGATCGATGCCATCCGCCGCGAACGGACCCGCCGTACGTTCGCCGACGATCTCGCCGTCTACCTCGACAGCGAGTGGACGCTCGCGTCGACCGTCGACGAGGCGTTCGAGAGCGACTGGGCGCGCGACGATCAGCTCCGGATGATCTTCATGTGCTGTCACGAGACGGTCGCTCCCGAGAACCGGGTCACGCTGATCCTCAAGACGCTCTGCGGCCTCGGCGTTCCCGCGATCGCGCGCGCGCTCCTCACGACCGAGTCCACGATCAACAAGCGGCTCTACCGGACCCGGAAGAAGCTCGAGGGCGTCGAGTTCGGGCTGCCGACGCCGGAGGCCCTCCCCGAGGCGTTGAGCACCGTCCATACGGCGCTCTATCTGCTGTTCAACGAGGGGTTTCTGTCGACGAGCGACAAGCCCATCCGTCGAGAGCTGTGCCGGGACGCCATGTTTCTGACGAAGTTGCTCGTCGACGAGCCGCGGCTCTCGAACAGCGATACCGTGGCGCTCCAGGCGCTCATGTGCTTCAACGCGGCGCGGTTGGAGTCCAGAATCGATGGGGACGGCCGGCTCGTCCCGCTCGACAAGCAGGACCGCTCGACGTGGGACCGCGGGCTGATCAACGAGGGCTTTCGGCTGCTGGCGCGGACCGCTCGCATGGGACAGCTCGCCGCCGGTCGCTACCACTTCGAGGCGGCGATCGCGGCGCGTCATTGCTCCGCCGAGACCTTCGCGGACACGGATTGGAGCTCGATCTGCAATCTGTACGATCGGCTGGTCGAGGGGGCACCGAGCCCGCTCGCGGAGCTCAATCGCGCCGTCGCGATCTCGTATCGGGACGGTCCCGACCCGGCCGTCGAGCTCGTCGAGGCGCTCCGCGAGCGCGGCGCCCTGCCACACAGCCACGTGGTCGCCGCGGTGTTGGCGAACCTATACCGCCGGGCCGGCGCTCCGGAGTCGGCCCGGCGTTACCTCGAGCAGGCGCTGTCGGCGGTCCGAACCGAGCACGAGCGCGATCTGATCGCGCTCCAGTTCGAGCGCGCCGGAGGGGTCGCCTGACCCGTTCTCGCCGCGCCCCCTACCTGGCCCGCGGTGGTCAGCCTTCCGCGGCCGGGGGTGACATCACGGGACGGACGTGGACGCGTCCCGTCGACGAGTGCTTGAGGAACGGCACCCCCTTGGCGAGCTCGGTCGCTTGCTCGATCGACTCGGCCTGGATCATCGAGAACCCGCCGATGAGCTCCTTCACTTCGGGCATGGTCGTGTCGGTCGAGATGCCGTCGCCTTCGTTCGCGAGCACGGTCCCGCTCGCCTCGAGCGGCGCGCCCGGGTTCCGGAGGTTGCCGGAGGCTTCGAGCTCCTTGAACCACTCGTTCCACTTCGCCATGACGGCTTGCTTCTCCTCCACGCTCTTGTCGACCCACTCCGGATCGCCGCCCTGGTAGATGAGCAGAAAGTCTTGCACGCGAACCTCCGCTGTCGGTTGGTCGAACGTCCGTACTCACCCTGACGGGCGTCGCGCGCGTTTTGGGACACCGACCGGTCGAGATGGCGGTCGTCCCGAGGCTGTCCGCGGGCGGCCGCTCGCCCGCGGATGCGCGACAGCCGGCGCTATCCGTCCGCGCTCCGTCGCGGTGGACGACACTGCGGCGCGGATGGAAGCAAAGCGGCCGACGTGACGGCGAGTGCCATAAGACCGTGTCTCATCGTCGATCAGCATCCTCTGAACCGGGTTTCCGAGCCGGAAGCGTCGGGGCTCGCATAAGAAAGCCGGCCCCGGGAACGACCGCCACCACGGCCATCCCGAATCGGCGCGCGGGCGGCGCAACGAATAGTCTTACGGGACCCGAGACCGATCTCTCCTACGGAGGGCTGGAGGCATAGAGATTCGACGAGTCGCCCCGGGACCGCCGGGGGCGCGACGCAGTCGGTCGCGGCATTCACGGCCGACCGGACGAGGACCGACCCGCCGGGCGCGGCGTCGCGCCCTCGGCCGGGCGGGGGCACTGGTCGGCGTGGCCTGGCCCGGCGTCGTCGCCGCTCAGGAGCCGGACGCCGGTCGGCTCCTGCTCTCGGGCTACGTACGCTCCGCCGAGAACCTCGAAGTGATCCGGGGCGCTCGGATCCAGGTGGGCGGCATGGATCTGCTCTTCGAGAGCAACCGATTCGGCTACTACGCGATCGAGCTCCCACCGGGGGTGTACTCGATCACCGTCTCGTACATCGGCTACGAGACGCGGACGGAGAGCGTGTCGCTCGAGACGTCCCGCTCGATCGACTTCGAGCTCCCGATCCGCCCGTTGCAGCTACTCGAGCTCACGGCGGAGGTCGATCGGGAACCTCCCGACATCGACCCGACGAGCGTCGAGATGAGCGTCATCCGGCTCGACGTCCCCCAGCTCTCGCAGGTGCCCGTCGTGCTGGGCGAGGCGGATCCCGTCCGGGCCCTCACGCTCTTCCCGGGGATCTCGACCGCCAACGACGCGACGACCGCGATCAACGTGCGAGGTGGGGCCGCCGACGAGAACCTGATCCTGCTCGACGACTCGCAGGTCTTCAACCCCGCGCACGCGATCGGGCTGTTCTCGACCTTCAACCCCGACGCCGTCGGAGACGTCACGCTGCACAAGGGGGCGATCCCCGCGCGGTACGGGGGCCGTCTCTCCTCCGTGCTCGACATTCAGCAGCGCGAGGGGAACTCGCGCGAGTTCGAGGGCGCGGCGACGATCGGGCTCCTCGCGAGCCGGCTCAGCCTGCAAGGACCGCTGTTCGGCGGCGACGGCTCGTGGCTCGTCACGGGCCGCCGTACCTACGCCGATCTCTTCCTGGGTCTGTCCAGCGACCCCGCGCTCCAGGAGAGCGCCGCGTACTTCTACGACCTCAACGCCAAGACGAACGTCCGCTACAGCGCGACCGGGCAGATCCTCCTCTCGGGGTACTTCGGTCGCGACCGCTTCAAGCTGTCGGATGTCGTGTCCGTGGGGTGGGGGAACAGCGCCGGAACGCTCCGCTGGAACCAGGCGTTCGGGTCGCTGTTCTCGCACGTGACGTTGGCGTACAGCGATTACACGTACGACCTGCAGAACGGGTTCAACGCGAACGGGGTCTCCGTCGACTCGAGGATCCGCAACCTCAGCCTGAAGATCGAGGAGGATTGGCAGCTGTCGGCCGGCAACGCGCTCGAGTTCGGTCTGGGGCTCACGAACTACGAGATCGAGCCCGCCAACACGGGACCGAGCGCGGGCTCGTTCGTGGTCGCGCGCGATTTCGACACGAAGCGGGCGCTGGCGCCCGAGGCGTTCATCGAGCATGAGATCGATCTGGGGAGGGTGACGCTTCGCTACGGGCTCCGCGGTAGCGGGTTCGTGCGACGCGGACCCGAGACGGTGTTCTTGTACGAGGACGATCGACCCGTCGTCTATCGTCCCGAGCTCGGTCTGTACGAGCCGGGCGTCGTCCGCGACAGCATCGAGTACGACGATGGCGAGACGATCGAGTCCTTCTGGAGTCTCGAGCCACGCCTCTCGCTACGGGTCGGGGTGGGGGCGGTCTCGTCGATCAAGGCGAGCTACTCGCGCACGCGGCAGTACCTCCGCTTGGTGACGAACACGAACTCGCCCACGCCCCTCGACATCTGGGATCCCGCCGGTCCGTACGTCGAGCCGTACACGGCCGACCAGTGGGGGCTCGGGTTCGTCCGATCGTTCTCGAACGGGGCGTACGGGGTTTCGGTCGAGGCGTACTACAAGCGCCTCCGCGATCTGGTCGACTACGTGGACGGCGCGGACCTGATCCTCAACGAGCGTCTCGAGACCGAGATACTGCCCGGCGAAGGTCGCGGGTACGGTCTGGAGGTTCTTCTCCGAAAGAACGAAGGACGAATCCGGGGGTGGGCGTCGTACACGCTGGCCAGCTCGGAGCAGCGGACGCCGGGGTTGACCGAGGCGGACCCGGGGATCAACGGCGGGGCGTGGTATCCGTCTCCGTACGACCGTACGCACGATGTGTCGGTCACCGGGATCTACGGGCTCAGCGATTCGTGGACGCTGGGCGGGAACTTCGTGTTCGCGACCGGGCTGCCGACGACGTTTCCCGTCTCCCGCTATCAGTTCGGAGGGCTCATCCTGGGAGAGTTCGGCCCCCGAAACGCCGAGCGGCTGCCCGACTACCACCGACTCGACATCACGCTGACGAAGCGCTTCGGGCGCGGCGAGCTCCAGTTCGGCGTGTTCAACGTCTACAATCGCTTCAACGCGCAGGCGCTCGCCTTCCGGCAGAGCCTCGACGACCGCCTCATCACGGAGGCGGTCGAGACATCGGTGTTCGGAGCGGTCCCCAGCATCAGCTACCGGTGGTCGTTCTGATGCGCGCCCGACGCGCGTGGATCGGAAGGGCGGGCGGCGCCGTCGCGCTGAGCGCAGCCATCTTCGGGTGCGAGCGCGTGGTCGACGTCGAGATTCCGGCACCGGCCGAGCCCCGGCTCGTGGTCGAGGGGAGAATCGAGCGGGTGCTCGAGGCGCCGAGCGGCGACCAGCGGATCCGCCTCACGACGACGGACGCCTTCTTCAGCAACCGCGAGCCGCCACCGGCGGCCGGTGCCCTCGTGGTCGTCTCCGATGACGCGGGGGGTATCTTTCCCTTCGCCGAGAGCGCGCCGGGGCTGTACACGGCCACCGATCTCGAGGCGGTCGTCGGGCGGACGTACTCGCTCGAGGTCGAATGGAACGGCGAGACGTTCGCGGCGAGCGCCATGCTGCGCGGCGTCCCGCCCATCGATTCGCTGTACTTCGTGTTCGAGGAGGAGACGGTCATCGTGGAGGAGGAGGGGTTCCGCGCGACGATCGACTTCTCGGATCCCGCGGGTCGCGAGAACTACTACCTCTGGGAGCAGCTGGTCGACGGGGTCAACATCATCCCGCCGGACCCCGGGAACGCGTTCAATCTCGTGAGCGCGGATGAATTCTACGACGGCCGCCGCATCGTCGGGTTTCAACCGAACGACGAGGTCGCTCTCCAAACGGGCCAACGGGCGACGGTGCGTCAGATCGCCTTGTCGCGCGAGGCGCACGACTTCTACCTGACGCTGTTCGAGCAGAACGCGCTCGGGTCCGGCAACCCGTTCTCGATCCCGCCGGCCAACGTGCGCGGCAACGTGCGCAACCTCAGCCGGCCGGATCGCCCCGCGCTCGGGTTCTTCGAGGCGGCCGAGGTGAGCGTGGCCGAGGCGGTCGTCCCGTGATCGATCCGGACGTCGCCAAGCCGGTCGGGGCGGCGATCGCGCTCGCCGCCCTATGGCTGATCGAGGGCGTGCTCCCGATGTTCGAAGGGCGGAAGGAGCGCGTGCGACACGGGGCCGCCAACATCGTCCTCGGGCTCGCGAACGCGGCGGTGGTCGCCGTCGTTTTCGCGACGGCCACGCTCCTCGTCACGGAGTGGGCGCGAGCCCGCTCGTTCGGGCTCCTCCACTGGATCGACCCGCCGGGGGTCGTGCGCATCGTCGTCGCCGTCGTCGTCTTCGACGCGTGGCAGTACCTGTGGCACCGTATGAACCACACCGTCCCGTTCTTGTGGCGCTTCCATTCCGTGCACCACGCCGATGCGGACATGGATGCCACGACGGCGCTCCGTTTCCATACGGGTGAGATCGTGCTCTCCTCGACGATCCGCCTGGCGATCCTGCCGATTCTCGGCATGACGGTCGGGGAAGTGCTCATCTACGAGACGCTGCTGTTGCCGATCATCCTGTTCCACCACAGCAACGTGCGGGTGCCCGCCCGGGTCGACGTGTGTCTGCGGTGGCTGATCGTGACGCCCTGGATGCACTGGGTGCACCACTCGAACTATCGGCCCGAGACGGACTCGAACTACTCGAGCATGCTTTCGATCTGGGATCGCGTCTTCGGGAGCTTCCGACTGCGGGCCGAGCCACGCGACATCACGCTGGGACTCGAGAACCTCGAGACGCAGGAGTGGAAGTCCTTGAAGGGGATGCTCGCGATGCCGTTTCGGGGGCGCCGACGCCCGACGGATGATGCCGGGGAAAGGGGTCGGTAGCGCCGACGCCGGAGGCGAAGGCGCTACCGGAAGCCGACGACAACCGTCTTCCGACCGCGACGGCGTGGGGCCGGTTCACGGCCCCGGTCCCGACGCGAGCCACGGAGGGCTCTCTACGTGCTACGCGATGCGTCCGCTCACCCAGGCCGTCTGCATCGCGTAGTGCTGCGCCCCCTCCAGCGCGAGGCGACGCACGAAGTCCACGAAGCGCTCACCGCTGTGCGCCGCGGCTTCCGCCAGCCGGCGCCGCTCCTCATCGGTGAGATCCAGGGTCAATCTGTATATGCGTTCGGTGTCCATGGCGTTTCACCTTTCCACCTGTGCCTCGGCCCTTCGAGGCGCGCGTTACCAGCACGGCCCTTCACCTGAACAACGTCCCGGACTCGCATCTTGTTTCGCCCCCCACGACGCGGTCCGGTGTCCATCGATATATTGGATACCCGTCCACGGTCTTTTTGTTGTCCATGGGAAGGGTCCCTATGAAACCGCGATCGCTCTGCGTACCCGTCCTCACCGTCTTCGCCACGCTGGGCTCCGTCACAGGGCTCGGCGCGCAGAACACGGGTCGGCCGCTTCTCAACCCGCCGAGCTTCGACGACAGCCCGGGCGCGGCCGTCTTCACGTCTTCCTGCGCGGCGTGTCATACCGGCGAGCAATCGACCCGCGCCCCCGCGTTGACGGGTCTCGGCGCCATGACGCCGCGCGCGATCCTCGCCTCGCTCGAGTCCGGACGGATGCGGCGACACGGCGAGCAGCTCACGGCCGAGCAGCGCGTGGCCGTCTCGGAGTGGCTCACCGGAAAGGTGCTCAGCGAGACACGTCTCCCCGCCTCCGCGTTCTGCTCGGTCGCACCGAGCGGCCCCGGTGACGTGCACTGGTCGGGCTGGGGCGGCGGTCCCGGTGAGACGGGCTTCCGCGGCGCGAGCGAGGCGGGCCTCACCGCGGCCGATCTGCCGAACCTCGAGCTCGCGTGGGCCTTCGCGTTTCCGGACGCGGGGCAGGTGCGCTCGAAGCCCGCGGTGGTGGGCGACCGGCTGATCGTCGGGTCGGCCTACGGCGAGGTGTACTCGCTCGATCTCGAGACCGGCTGCGCGCATTGGGTGTTCGCGGCCGATGCGGCGGTGCGCGGCGGCATCGTGATCGGCGACGGGCCGGACGGGATTCAAACGGCGTTCTTCTCGGACTTCCGAACGAACGTCTACGCGATCGACGCGGCGTCCGGCGAGCTGTCGTGGCGCACGAACGCCGGGAGCCACGGCGACCACACCAACACGGGGACCGTGGCCCTCCACGAAGGGCGGGTGTTCGTCCCCATCTCTTCGATGGAGCTCGTGAGCGCGGGGAACCCCCGTTACGAGTGCTGCACCTCGAGCGGGGGTGTGGTCGCGCTCGACGCCGCCTCCGGCGAAGTGCTCTGGTCGTACGCGACGGTGGCCGAGGAGGCGGTCGAGGTCGGCGAGAACGAGCTCGGCACCAAGATCCGGGCACCGTCCGGGGCGCCGGTGTGGTCGAGCCCGACCGTCGATGCCGAGCGCGGGCTGCTCTACATCGGCACGGGGGAGAACTACACGCGGCCCACCACGAGCACGAGCGACGCGCTGATCGCGCTCGACATGGCGAGCGGGGACGTGGCCTGGGCGTTCCAGGCGACGGCGGACGACGCGTTCAACATGGCCTGCACGGTCCAATCCGATTTCGAGAACTGTCCGCAGGTCGCGGGACCGGATCTCGACTTCGGGATGGCCCCCATCATCGTGACGCGGGCCGATGGCCAGCCGCTCCTCATCGCCGGTCAGAAATCGGGCGTCGTGTGGGCCCTGGACCCGGACACGAACGGCGAGCTCGTGTGGGCCAAGCGGGTCGGCAAGGGGAGCGCGCTCGGCGGCATTCACTGGGGCTTGGCTTCGGACGGGCGACTCGCGTACGTGCCGAACTCGGATCATGCGTTCGCCGTGATCCGCGACCCCCGCACCGGCGCGTACGCCCAGGAGAACGGTGCCGAGCCTCCCAGACCCGGGGTCTACGGCATCGAGCTGGGCGGGGGCGAGGTGCTATGGAAGGCCGAGCCGGACATGACCACCTGCACCGATCGTCCCGGATGCATGCCGTTCTTCTCGGCCGCCCCGACCGTCATCGATGGTGCCGTGCTCGTGGGGAGTCTCGACGGGCACATGCGGGCGTACTCGACGGAGGACGGGTCGGTGCTATGGGACGTCGACACCGCGCGCGAGTTCGAGACGGTCAACGGGGTCGCGGGCCGAGGCGGCGCGATCGACGGCCCCGGTCCGGTGGTGGCTCGGGGGCTCGTGCTCGTGAACTCGGGCTACGACATGTTCGGCGAGATGCCCGGGAATCTCCTGCTCGCCTACCGCGTCCCACACTAGGAGTTCACGACGCGGTCAGCTACCGAGGGCGGTGCGCCGTTCCGCGGGGCGGAACTGTGTGTGAAACAGGCTCGCGTAGAGCCCGCCGTCCGCGAGCAGCGATTCGTGGCGGCCCTGCTCGGCGATCCGACCTCGATCCAGCACCAGGATCCGATCCGCCTCGAGCACCGTCGCGAGGCGGTGCGCGATGACGAGCGAGGTGCGATTCTCGAGGGCGCCCTCGAGCGCTTCCTGGATCAACGCCTCGGAATGGGCGTCCAGGTGCGACGTGGCCTCGTCGAGGATCAGGATCCGCGGGTCCTTGAGCAGCACGCGGGCGATCGCGATGCGCTGCTTCTCCCCACCCGAGAGTCGGTACCCGCGCTCCCCGACCACCGTGTCGTACTTGGACGGCAGGCCCTCGATGAAGTCTTCGATGTTCGCGGCTCGCGCCGCGACGCGGATCTCTTCGGGTGAGGCCCCCGGGCGGGAATACTGGATATTCGCCTCGATCGTGTCGTGGAACAGGTACGTCTCCTGGGTCACGACGCCCACCGCGGCCGCGATGCTCGTCAGGCCGAGGTCGCGGACGTCGTGCCCATCGATACGCACCGTCCCCTCGGTTGCGTCGTAGAGCCGGGGAACCAGATAGGTGAGCGTCGTCTTGCCGGCGCCGCTCGGGCCCACGAGAGCCACGGTCTCCCCCGGCTCGACGACGAACGACAGATCGCGCAGGGCCCAGCCATCCGACCGCCGCCGCGCGTCGGGCTCGTCTTCGCGGGTCATGCCGGACCACGCGTATCGACGCACCGATTCGAGCCCTTCGACACCAGCCGCTCCGTAGGCGAACGAGACTCGCTCGAACTCCACTCGTCCCCGCGCCGCCTCGAGGACGATCGGCGTTCCCCGCTCCTCGATCGAGCGCGGCATGTCGAGCACCTCGAACACGCGCTCGAACGAAACCAGCGACGTCGCGAACTCGACGCGTGTGTTCGTGAGCGAGGAGAGCGGTCCGTAGAGCCGTTGCAGATAGGCCGAGAGGGCGACGATCGTCCCGATGGTCAGGGCGCCTTCGATCACCAGCACCGCGCCGACCCAAAAGACGATCGCCGTGCCCACGGCGCTCACCACTCCGAGCGACATGAAGAACCAGCTTCCGATCGTGGCCTGCCGGATCGCGAGCTCGCGGACCTCCGACGCCTGCCCCGAGAATCGGGCGTTCTCATCGTCGATTCGTCCGAACAGTTTCGCGAGGAGCGCACCGGACACGCTCAGCGTCTCCTGCATCAGCGAGTTCATGTCGGCTCGCTCCTCCATCTGTCGGCGTCGGATCAGCCGCAGCTTCTTGCCGACACTCCGAGACGTCAGCAGGAAGAACGGCAGGATCGCGATCGCGAGCGCGGTGAGACGCCATTCGAGCCCCAGCATGATCGCGAGGGTGGCCACCACGGCGACGATGTTCGACGCGAGCGTCACGAACGTCGAGGTCACGGCCTGCTGCGCGCCCACGACGTCGGTGTTGAGCCGCGACATGAGCTCGCCCGTCTTGGTGTTCGTGAGGAACTCCATCGACTGCCGCTGGACGTGGTCGAACAGCTGGCGCCGAAGGTCGAAGATGATGCCCTGACCCATGGAGGCGGACGCCCAGCGCTGTACGACGCCGATGACTCCGTTGATGAGCGGTACGGCGACCATCCCCAGTCCGAGCGCGGTGACGAGCGCCAGGTCCGCGGCGGGGATGGCCGTGTCGATCAGCGCCCGCATCAAGAGGGGTGGGGCCAGCGAGAGCAGCGAGATGACCAGGATGGTGCCCAGCACGAGCGCGAGCCGACCCCGGTACGGGCGCGCGTAGCCGAGGACTCGCCTCAGAAGCGCGCGGTCGACCTTGGGGCGATCCTGCTCCTCATCATACTTTACGTACGACCACCAACCACTGCCGTGCATGCGTCGAAACCTACTCCGCCGAGCGGCCGACCGCGCCGCGGGAGCAGAAATGAAGCTCATCACCCGAATCGCCACCTGCGCGCTCGCCGTCTTCGTCACCGCGGGCTCCGCCGCGGCGCAGCACTTCCCCGATGAGACGGGGTTGCTCTCGATCATCGAGACGCGGGTCGACGAAGGTCGCGCCACGGGAATCGTGCTGGGTGTGCTCGAGGCGGATGGTACGACGAAGGTCGTGGCCTACGGGGAAGCGGGGCCCGATGCCCGTCCCCTGGATCGCCGATCCGTGTTCGAGATCGGCTCGATCTCCAAAGCGTTCACGGGCATCCTGCTCGCCGACATGGTCCAACGAGGCGAGCTCGCGCTCGAGGGACCGCTCCAGGCGTACGTGCACGACGGCGTCGAGGTTCCGTCGCGCGACGGTCGGGAGATCACGTTGCTCGACGTAGCGACACACCGCTCATCGCTCCCACGGCTCCCCGACAACATGGAGATGCGCGACCCGACGAACCCCTACGCGGACTACACCGTCGACCAGCTGCACGCGTTTCTCGACGACTACGCGCTCACGCGCGACATCGGATCCGAGTACGAATACTCGAACCTCGCGGTCGGACTGCTCGGCCACGTGCTGGCCGCGCGCGCCGGGACCGACTACGAAACGCTGCTCCACGATCGGATCCTGGAGCCGCTCGAGATGGAGATGTCCGGGATCGATCTCTCCGACGAGATGCGCGACTGGTTGGCGCAGGGCCACGATTACCTGGGGAACGTCACCGCCAACTGGGATCTTCCGACGCTCGCGGGCGCCGGCGCGATCCGGTCCAACGCGGACGACATGCTGAAGTTTCTCGCCGCCAACATCGGCGAGCCGGAGACGGAGCTGGAACGCGCGATGCGCGCGAGCCACCAGGTCCGTCGCGAGGCGGGCGGCAACATGCACGTCGGGCTGCTCTGGCACATGATGAAGCTCGAGGACGGCGACATCGTGTGGCACAACGGAGGGACGGGCGGCTATCGCACGTTCGTCGGGTTCGATCCGGTCCGTCGCGTAGGCGCCGTCGTGCTGACGAACTCGACCGAAGGCGCCGACGACATCGGGTTTCACCTGATCAACCCGAGCGTGCCGCTCACGCCGGCCCCGCCGCCCGAGGAGGAGCGCCCCGAACGCGTCGAGATCGAGCTCAGCCGGTCCACGCTCGAACGGTACGTGGGCGTGTACGAGCTGACGCCGCAGTTCCAGATCACGGTGACGCTCGAGGACGACGGTCTCCACGTGCAGGCGACGGATCAACCGAAGTTCCGCATCTACGCCGAAGCGATGAACCGCTTCTTCCTCACGGTCGTCGATGCGCAGATCACGTTCATCCGCGAAAGCGGCGAGACGACCTCGTTGATCCTGCACCAGGGCGGGGCGGACCAGACCGCTCGAAAAGTAGGCTAGCGATCGCGATGAATCGGAGCCCCGTTCGCTGGGGATGTCTGGCGGCGGTCGCGTTGGCCTGCGGCGGTCCCGTACCCCCGGGTCCGGGCGGCGACCTGACGTTCGCCGTGCTCGGCGACGCGCCGAGCCACTGGTTCGAAGATCGCCGATTCGACCGCCTGATCGAGGCGCTCAACCGGGACTCCCTGGACTGGGTCGTGCACGTGGGCGACATGTTCGCGTGGGCGTGCTCGGACGCGAAGATGCGCGATCGGGTCGAGCGGTTCTCCACGATCGTGCACCCGGTCGTTTACACGCCGGGCGACAACGAGTGGACCGACTGCTGGGAGGCCGCCCGCGGCGGGTACGCCCCGCTGGAGCGCCTCGAGGCGCTCCGCGGCATCATGTACGCGCGGCCGGGGAGCTCGCTCGGCGGACGGACGCTTCGGGTCGAGCACCAGGCATCGGACGAGGCCTGGCCCGAGTTCGTCGAGAACCAACGGTGGGTGGCGAAGCGGATCCTGTTCGTCACGGTCCACGTCGTGGGCAGCTTCAACGGCTCGAGGCGGCACGAGGGTCGAACCGCGGCCGACGACGAGGACCTCGCACGCCGGACTTCGGCGGCCGTGACCTGGATCCGCGAAGCTTTCGAGCGGGCGAAGCGCGATACGGCGCTCGCCGTGTTCCTCGCCATGCACGGTGACCCCGAGCTCGGCGAGCGCTCGGATGAGGACGCGTACGAGGTGTACGATCCGATCGTGCGCGCGATCGAAGAGGGCGCCTCATCGTTCTCGGGGAAGGTGGTGCTGATGCACGGCGACAGTCACCCCTACCGGGTCGACCGACCCGTCCGCGACCGACGGACCGGCGAGGTGCTCGAGAACCTCACGCGGTTGATCGTGATGGGATCTCCCGCGGTGGGGTGGGTGCGCGTGGTCGTCGATACGGCCGGACCCAGCGTCTCGTTCACCCCCAACCAGATCCCCGGGTGGAAACTGTGGTAGGTCCCCATGTCTGAGCCCCTGCTGGCGCGCCTCCGTCGTCGCCTTCGGGCGGCGAAGGACATCTACGAAGGCATGTACATCGCGCCGTACCGGTCGACCATCCATCGGGAGTACTTGAGACAGCACGACGCGTTCATGCTCCTCGGGTTCTCCGATCTGCTCGGTGTGCCGAACCCGATCCAGTTCTACATGCTCGAGCTCTATCCATCGCTGATCGAGGAGTTTCACGAGTGGCACGTCAGGGTGGGGATGGAGCACCCACCCGAGGGCGGGTTCCGCTGTTGCTGAGCGAGTCGGAGGCTCCAGCGGGCGGGGGCGCACCGTTCCCGGATCGTCCGATCGTGTTCTTCGGGGGCAAGGGCGGCGTCGGGAAGACCACGATGGCCGCGGTCGCAGCCCTCCACTCGGCGGCTCGCGGTCACCGTACGCTGCTCGTCTCGACGGACCCCGCGCACTCGACGGCGGACGTGCTCCAGGTCGAGCTCGGGGACCGACCGCGTCCCGTCGTCGCGGACTGCTGGGCGATGGAGGTCGACCCGGAACGCGAGGCCGACCGCTACGTGGACGGGGTCAAGGAGCGGGTGATGTCCGCCGCGCCCCCACGGTTGCTCGGAGAGGTGTATCGACAGATCGACATCGCGCGCGTCTCACCGGGCGCCGTGGAAGCCGCGTTGTTCGATCGGTTCACCCGCATCCTCGAGGACGAGGCGAAGGACTTCGATCGCATCGTGTTCGATACGGCGCCGACGGGCCAAACGCTTCGTCTCCTGTCGCTGCCCGAGCTGATGACGACGTGGATGACCGGGCTGATCAAAAGGCGAAAGAAGGTGGGTGCGCTGGCCAAGATGTGGCAGAACGTGGCCGGATCGGAAGCGGCCGATGACCTGCGAGACGACCCCCTTCTCGCGGCGCTCGAGGATCGACGCGGTCGGTTCCATCGCGCCCGGCTGACGCTCACCGACCCCGCGAAGACCGCCTTCGTGTTCGTGCTGATTCCCGAGCGTTTGCCGATCTGGGAGACGGAGAAGGCCGTCGAGGCGCTTTCGAAGCACGACGTTCCGGTCGGCGCGATCGTGGTGAACCAGGTGCTTCCGGACGCCGAAGCGGGGGGCGGGGACGACTCGTTTCTCGAGAGACGGCGAGCGCGCGAGGCCCGATACCTTGCGAGGATCTCCGAAAACCTGGGAGATTGGCCCGTTCTCCGCGTGACCCTCCAGGACGCCGATCCGGTGGGAGTCGACGCGTTGAGGGCGATTCTCGTGCAGACGACTCCGGCGGAGGTGTCTCGATGAGTGCGATCGTTCTGCTTGTGGTCGGCGTGCTGGCGTTTCTCACCGGCGTGCTGATCTACTCGCGCTTCATAGCGGGCAAGGTCTTCAAGCTCGACCCCGAATTCGTGACGCCCGCGCACGAGTTCCGGGATGGCGTGGACTACGTCCCCACGAACAAGCACGTGCTCTTCGGGCACCACTTCACGTCGGTGGCCGGAGCCGCTCCGATCGTCGGTCCGGCCATCGCGGTCATCTGGGGTTGGCTGCCCGCGTTTCTCTGGGTCGTGTTCGGAACCGTGTTCGCCGGCGCGGTGCACGACTTCGCCGCGTTGTGGATCTCGAATCGCCACAAGGGACGCTCGATCGGCACGCTCACGGAGTCGATTCTCGGGAAGCGTGCTCGCGTTCTGTTCCTCCTCATCATCTTCTTCCTGCTCTTGATGGTGAACGCCGTGTTCGCGGTCATCATCGCGAACTTGTTCATGGCGAACCCGGGCGCCGTGATGCCGGTGTGGGGATCGCTGGTCGTGGCCCTCATCGTCGGCTTCCTGATCTACCGGACCGGCGCCGGAATCCTGATCCCGTCGCTCGGCGCGCTGGCCACGCTGTACGTGATGATCTGGTTCGGTCAGGACGTCCCGCTCGCGCTGCCGGACTTCATCGGGTTCGGACCGACGGAAGCGCAGCTCGCCGCCGCGGGGGGCGATGCGTCCGTCGCGGCGGAAGCGGCGCGCGCGGACGGACAGCGCGTCGGTTGGATCGTCATCCTGTTCGCGTACACGTTCATCGCGTCGGTCTTGCCCGTATGGCTGCTGCTGCAACCGCGCGACTACGTGAACGGACACCAGCTCTTCGTGGCGTTGGCCATCATCGGCGCCGGCGTGATCGTCGTGAACCCGGAGGTCGTCGCGCCGGCCGTGAACAGCGCCTTGCCCGTCGGCGATCCGAGCTGGTTCCCGCTGCTCTTCATCACGATCGCGTGTGGGGCGATCAGCGGGTTCCACGGTCTCGTCGGATCCGGCACGTCGTCGAAGCAGCTCAGTCGCGAGACAGACGCGCGCTATGTCGGGTACGGCGGGGCCATCGGCGAGGGCACGCTCGCGGTCACGTCGATCATCGCGTGCACGGCGGGGTTCGCGATCTACCTGAGCCGGGATGTGGGTGCGGTCCAGGGCCTCGCGCTCTGGCAGCAGCACTACGGGAGCTTCGAGGCGGCCACGTCCGGCGCGACCGCGGCCTTCGTGAACGGGGTCGGCGTGCTCGCGTCCGGGATCGGGATCCCCGAGAGCGTGGCCGTCATCTTCGCCTCGGTCGTCGTGATCAGCTTCGCCGCGACCACGCTCGACACCGCGATCCGCCTCCAGCGCTACATCATCGCCGAGCTCGGCGTCGAGTACAACATCAAGCCCGTCCAGAACCGCTGGATCGCGACGGCGATCGCGGTGGTCAGCTGCGGATTGCTGGCGCTCGGGCTCGATCGCGGCGCCGGCGGGATGCGGATCTGGCCGTTGTTCGGGACCACGAACCAGCTACTCGCGGGGCTGACGCTGCTCATCGTCTCGCTCTATCTCATGCGGCAGAAGCGGCCGTTCTGGGTCACGATGATCCCGATGACGTTCCTGCTCTTCATGACCACGTGGGCGATGATCATCAACCTCCAGCGGTTCGCCGGCACGAACCAGACGATGCTGCTGGTGCTGGGCGCCGCCATCTTCGTGCTCGAGATCTGGTTGCTGTTCGAGGGCGCGGCGGCGATCAAGCGCGTGCGCGCCGGAGCGACGGGATTGGCGCCCGAGCCGGCGCCCGACGAGGGGACCTAGCCGAGGATGTCGTCCACGATCGCGGCGTGGTGATCGTGGTGGATGTGGAGAAAGCGTAACCACTCCGCGGGCGTGAACGCGCCGAGGACATGGTGCGGACGTACGGCTCGACACGCGTGAACCGCGTCGACGCGTCCTCGGAGCGCACCCACCATCGTCCCGACCTCGACGAATCCGGCCGCGATCTCGTCGGCCGAGACGCCGCGGGGGAGGGCCAGGTCCGGCGCCGGTCCACGCCCCCGCGGGATCGTTCCGCTCTCTAGAATCCGAGCCCCGGTCTCGTTCGGTCCGGATCCGGCCGGTCCGCCCGACGTCGGGTCGCTCGCGGGCTCGTCGATCGTCCGCAGGATCCACTCGCCGATCGCCCGATCGACGAGCAGCAGGTGCTCGAGGTGCTCGGCCACGCTCCAGGCCGATATGCTCGGCCTCGCCCGTTCGGCGCGCTCGGGCTCGGCGCACAGGGCCAGACACCAGGAGACCCCCGCCTCGACGCCGTCGATCGAGCCGGAGATGGCGTCGAGGCCGCGTGCTCGACTCATGCGTGCCAGCCGGCCCGGATCACGCCGAGCTCGACCCCTCGTCGGCCTGGTCGGTAGATCGCGGCGGCTACCGCTCGTCGGTCGCGGGGTCGTCGTAGGACGGCCGCCAATCGATGTCGATCCCGTCGATCCCGTCTTCGGTCATCTCGACGTCACCCGTGGGCATGCCGTTCAGCTTGAACATGTAGGAGATCACGTCGATGTACCGGCTCGCCGGCATCCCGCCGGGGTTGTCCTCGGGCATCGTCGCGCGGATCTCTTCGAACAGATCCTCGACGCTCGCACCGCTCCACGACTGCATGAACGGACCCGCGAAGTCGTCCTCGACGTGACACTCGGAGCAGACGTTCCAGAAGACCTCCTCGCCGCGCGCCGCCTGATCGTCGCTGTAGACGCCGTGCGCCGTGGTCACCGCGTCGCCCGCGGGGTCGTCTCCGTTGGCTCCGGTCGAGGTGGTGTCCGCGCTCGATTCGGGCGCATCTCCGCCGGCGTCCACGTCATCGTACGAGGCGCGCCAGTCGACCTCGATCTCGTCGAGCGCTTCGCTGGTGAGGTCGGCGTCACCCGTGGGCATGCCGTTCAGCTTGAACATGTACGCGACCACATCGACGTACTGCGCCTCGGGAAGCCCCCCGGGGTTGTCCTCCGGCATCGTCCCGCGGATCTCCTCGAAGAGATCCTTGATGCTGGCGCCGCTCCACGACTGCATGAACGGACCCGCGAAGTCGTCCTCGACGTGACACTCGGAGCAGACGTTCCAGTACACGTCTTCTCCGCGCGTCGCCTGCGCTTCGCTGTATACGCCGTGGGCCGTCGTCCGCCCGTCGTCCTGGCCGCTCGCCCCTGCCGCGACGAGGAAGAACGCGGGCAACGCAAAGCGAAAAGCTCGATAGATCTCCTGCATGACTCGCTTCCTGATCCGTTGTGGTGCGGCTCGAACGACGCGCACTGCCTTCACGCTAGCGATCCCGGGGACGAGAGCAAGCCCGCGCCGTTCAATGGGGCCGAACGCTGGTACGCGACGACCGGGGCTCGCGTTCCGTCGAAACACGTCGTGCGCCTATCCTGCTGCAACGACGGGGTTCGCCAGCGTGCCCACGCCCTCGACCTCCACCTCGACTCGATCGCCCGGCGTCAAGGCGGACGTGGAGCCGGGGGTCCCCGTGTAGATCACGTCTCCCGGCACGAGCGTGACATACCGACTCGCATAGCTCACGACCTCCGCGATCGGGAAGATGAGATCGCGCGACCGCTCCGACTGCGTCGTCTCACCGTTCAGCCGGGACTCGATGAGCAGATCGTCGTGGTCCAGGTCCGTCGCGATGACGGGTCCGAGGGGTCCGAAAGAATCGGAGCCCTTGGCGCGGAACCACTGTAGGTCGTTCTTCTGCCAAGTTCGCTCGGACACGTCGTTTCCGGCCGTGACCCCGAAGATGTGTGCGGGTGCATCGTCCATCGACACGTTCTTCGCGGTGCGTCCCATCACCACGACCAGCTCGCCCTCGAAGTGCACCTCGCTCGAGTCGCCGGGGAGCACGATGGGGTCTCCCGGTCCGATGACCGAAGTGGGGAGCTTCACGAACAGACCGGGCTCGGTCGGCGCCTCGCGACCGTGCAGATGGCTACGGAAGTTGCGCCCCACGGCCAGCACCTTCGAGGGCGCGCTGGGCGCGAGCAGCCGCACGGACTCCGCCGGGTGTGTGACTCCGGTAGGCCGGTCGCCGTCGAAGGGGGCGCCAGCGAGCGCATGGACGACGCCGTCTTTCAACCGACCCCACGCGGCCTCGGCTGCCCCGTTCGACGGGTCGCCTTCGGGCTCCCCCCGCGGGAGGTACCGCACATAGCGCATGTTGGCGTTCAGCCCTCACCGGTCGGGATGTGCTCCGCGAGCTCGACGATGAACACGAGCGGGCTGTACGGCGGGATCGGCGGGTTGCCCGTCGCTCCATAGCCGAGGTCGTACGGGATGACGAGTCGCCGTCGCTCGCCGTGTCGCATCCCGGTGACGCCCTCCACCCAACCGTCGATCAGACTCGAGGAGCCCAGCACGATGCCATAGGGCTCGGGCGGATCGTGGTCGTGGCTCGAGTCTATCTTGCTGCCGTTCGGGAGCCAGAGCGTGTAGTGGACGCCCATCTCATCGCCGTAACCCGCGGGCGGCCCGCTCCCGCCCTTCAGGACCTGGACATAGAGCCCGCTCTCCCGGAGCTCCATCTCATCGAGGTTCACCTCGAGCTCCGGGGCGAACGTGATCTCCCGGAGATCCGTGATCACATCGGCCGGCGGGGTCTCGGCCGCGGCCGGAGGTGCCGGCGCGGGCTGCGGCTCCGGGGCCGCCTCGGGCTCCGCATCGCCTCCACCACAGCCCGCGATCGCGAGACCGAGGGCGAAGGGCAGGGCGGTTCTACCGTGCTTCGAGTGAGAGCTCATAAACGTCTCCGATTCGTTGTGTCATACGTATGTACAGGCTCGAGGACGCTCCCGTAAGCCACGTTCGTCCACGGTTTCTCGTAGGGCCGGTACCATCGGCGGGAGATCCTCGATCTTCGTCCCGTGGCCGGCCGTGACGACCTCGCCGATGAGTACCGTACGAGGATTTGCCGGAAGCGGAAGACACTCGCCGGCCTCCCTCGCGTCAACGGTCAACCTACCGTCGACAAGTAGGCCACGGCTTGGTAAAGCTGCGAGACCAAGGCCACCAAGACGAAAGCGAGGTGGAAGCGAGCACGGATATGTACTCGAACATCTCCATGGACGTGATCTCCTCTATCGTCGCGTTGCGTGAAAAGACCGCTTGCCTCGGTGGCGACTGCACCGGTAGGCCCAGGACCGCCGTCATCGTTGAGGACGGCAGCTTCAAAGCCACCAACTCCGTTACGATCCGCGCCTTCACGTCTCACCCGACCGAGGCCCCCTCGTCCGCGTTGCCGTCGAGCCTTCCGAAGACAACGGATTCCTCTCCAGGAGCTTGCTCATGGTGGACAGGCTCCACTGCGAGGCCACTGGCGAATCGGCGTCAGCCGATTTG
>JAKSCH010000491.1 GCA_022360695.1 Gemmatimonadota bacterium | reverse complement strand
TGCGTCTTCCCGGTCTTCGGCGACGCGTTTTCTCGTGCTCTCCGGGGACCCGCTCGCCGACCTCACGCAGATCGGGAGCATCGAGGATCGGTACAAGGAACCGCCGTCGGATCGATCCCTGACCCGCAGCCGGCGCGGGGCTAGCTACAGCCCCCCACCCACAGGTGGTGCCCATCGTTGTACTCGCACACCGTCGCGCCCAGATCCGGGAAGCAGCCCGAGTAGAAGGCCTCGCCGTCGAACGGACAGAACGCCTCGCAGCAGGTGGAGCACCATCGACCCGTGAGGTCGACGCGCGGACCCGCCGTCATCGCCGCCGGAATCACCATCGCGCCGACCACGAGCAACACCTTTCCGAGTCCCTTGACCACGCCTCGCCCCTCCCGATACCGCTTCGCACCGCACCCGAATCGCCCCGCCGTCTGCCAGCCCCGTGCCACTCGCCGACCGGAGCACAACCGACGAGACGCGAACGGCTTGGACGCCGCCGGTGCGTCCGGTGCGACCGATCGACTTGCACACGTCCCGATGACTCGTGCGTCGTTCGAGACCTTCGTGCCGACCTCGCGGGCGCCCGGCGGCGGTCGCATCTTCCCGCTCCATGAGCCAGTTCGACGATCTTCGCGCGCACCTCAAGGCGATCCGCACGCTCGCACGCGGCGTGACCAAGGGCCTTTCGCAGCTCGACGCCGAGCCCGATCCGATCCCCCTCTTCCGGCGCTGGTGGAAGGAAGCGGAGGAGTCCGGACTCCTGCTCCCCGAGTCGACCGCGCTCGCCACCGCCTCGAGCGACGCGGTGCCGTCCGTGCGCATGGTGCTCCTCAAGGGCGTCGACGAGCGCGGGTTCCGGTTCTTCACCAACTACGAGAGCCGAAAGGGCGTCGAGCTCGAGTCCAACGCGCGCGCCGCGCTGTGTTTCCACTGGTCGATCCTCGAGCGCCAGGTCCGCGTCGAGGGGACCGTCACCCGTCTGACACCGGAAGAGTCGGACGCCTATTTCCAGACGCGCGACCGGGGGAGCCGCATCGGCGCGTGGGCTTCGGATCAGAGCCGGCCGATCGCGGACCGCGCGGCGTTCGAGACCAGGGTCGCCGAGGCGAAGGCTCGATTCGGCGACGGCGACGTCCCGTGTCCGCCGCACTGGGGCGGGTACACGATCTCGCCCGTCTACATCGAGTTCTGGCAGGGACGGGCGGACCGGCTGCACGACCGCCTGGTGTACACGCGCTCGACCGACGAGTGGAAGATCACGCGGCTCCAGCCCTGAGCGCGGGGCCGGGGTGGCGAGCCGGGATCCGGCGCGGCGACCCTTCTGTCGCGGTCAGCCCAGCAGGCCGAGCCCGATCAGCACCACGAGGGCGACCGCGAGGGGCGCGACGAATCGCATGACCGGCCCCCAGGCCGCCGTGACGCGGAGCCGCCCCGCGCCGCGATTCGTCTCCTCCCGAAAGCGGTCGAAGCCCCAGGCGAGCCCCACGTAGAGCGAGATGGCCAACCCCCCGAACGTGAGGAACAGGTTGCCGGAGACGTAGTCGGCCAGGTCGAACAGCCCGCGTCCCCCCAGTCGCACCGCGTTCCAGGGGCCGAACCCGAGCGCGATCGGGATGCCCATGAGGAACAGCGCCGCGAGTACGGACCACAACGCGCGGCGTCGCGACCAGCCGAACGAGTCCATCGCGGTCCCCGTCAGCGCCTCCAACAGCGCCAGGCCCGACGTGAGACCTGCGACGAACACGAGGAAGAAGAAGAGCCCGCCCGCCACGTCGCTCGCCGGAACGTGCGCGAACAACCCCGCCATCGTGACGAACAGGAGCCCGGGTCCCTGGTCGGGCTCGATCCCGAACGCGAACAGCGCGGGGAACATCACGAGACCGGCCAGCACCGCGGCGACCGCGTCGCAGGCGACGATCTTCGTGGCGTTCCCCGGGATGTCGCTCCGCTCCGGATCGAGATAGCTCCCGAACACGAACGCCCCGGCCATCCCGACGCCGATCGAGTAGAACACCTGTCCGAGCGCGGCGAGCCAAGTCGCCGGCGTGAGCGCCGAGAAGTCGGGCATCAAGTACCAACGCACGCCGGCCCCGGCCCCTTCGAAGCGGATCGACACGATCGCCAGCCCGATGAGAAAGAAGAACAGCACGGGGATGAGGAGCCGGGCGGCGCGCTCGATGCCGTCGCGGAGCCCGCGCGAGATGATGAGACCGGCGACGATCATCACGATGGCCGTATACGCGAGCACCGGGAGCGGGCGACCCGTGAACGCGTCGAAGCTCGCCGCGACCGCGTCGAGGTCCGTCTCGCGGTACCCGGCTCCGAACGCCCGCACGAAATAGGCGGCGATCCAGCCCATCACGAGCTGGTAGTAGGCCATGATCAGGAGCGCCGCTCCGACGCCCAGCCACCCGATCACGCGCCAGGGGCTCCGGTCCCCGGCGATCGCGCGCATCCCCGCCAGCGGCGTCTTCTGCGATCGGCGCCCGAGGCTGATCTCGGCGGTGAAGAGGGGAATCCCGATCACGACCGCGAGGGCGAGATAGAGGAGGAGAAACGCTCCACCCCCGTTCTCTCCCACGAGATACGGGAATCGCCAGATGTTGCCGAGTCCGACCGCGAACCCGATCGAGGCGAGGATGAATCCGAGCTGGCTGCCCCAGCGCTCCCGTGGTTTCATGGACCGATGCTAGCGTTCTACCACCGTTTCTCACCAGTTTGTACCCGCCTGCGGGTCTTCGGACCGAGACAGAGAGGGTTCTACGTGGTAAAGGCGATCTTCTGGTTGGCCGCCACCGTCGCGCTGTTGAGCGGGATGGTGAGCGGGACGCTCGGCAGCAAGTTCTGGCTCGCCGCGGTCGTGGCGGGACTGATCATGGTGCGTCGCTCGTGGCCGAAGAAGGCGGAGGTCAAGTAGCCCGACCGCGGAGCCGATCGGCTTCGCACTCGAAACGCGCGAAAACAGGGGAAACGACATGTCCGACGAGATGAACCGGCGGGGCTTTATCGGTCGTGGTCTGAGCATGGGCGCGGCTGCCGCGTTCGTTGGCAAGGTTCCCCAGGGGCTCGCGGCGACATCGCCGGCTGAGGCGGCCCCGCGCTCGCGCGCCACGATCCCGATGGCGATCTGCGCGCACTCGAACGACACCGGGCAGATGGCCATGCGTCGCGCCTGGGCGATCCTGTCCGGCGGCGGCTCCGCGATGGACGCGGTCGAGGTCGGAGCGAACATCGTCGAGCTCGACGCGGACGGAACCGGGGTCGGCTGGGGTGGACTCCCCAACGCCGATGGCGTCGTCCAGCTCGACGCGTCGTGCATGGATGGGGCGACCTACAACGCGGGCTCGGTCGCCGGGATCGAGGGGATCCGTACCCCGGCCTCCGTGGCGCGGCTGGTGATGGAGCGTACGGATCACGTGATGCTCGTCGGCGACTACGCGCAGAAGTTCGCGCTCGGATTCGGCTTCGAGATCCAGGATCTGATGACCCCGAAGTCGCGCGAGATCTGGCTCCGGTGGCGCGAGAACCAGGTCGCGGACGACGACTGGGGTCCGCCGGACCACCTGCGACGTCCCGAGGCCGAATCGACGAGCGGGGGACGCGCGGATGCCGGGTTCGGCGCCGAAGCCGCCGAGCGCGAGGCGGACCGCTGGGCGGAGCTCCTGGACCTGCCCGGCCGACACGGGCCGGAGCGCGACTACGTCCTGGCCGAAGCCCTCATCCACCGCTACGGGACGACGAACGTCCTCGCGGTCGATGCGAGCGGAAACGTCTCGGGGATCACGACGACGAGCGGGCTCGCCTGGAAGATCCCGGGTCGCGTGGGCGACTCGCCGATCATCGGCGCGGGACTCTACGTCGACAACGACGTCGGGGCGGCCGCGGTCACGGGTCGCGGCGAAGACGTCATCAAGTCGTGCGCGTCCTTCTACATCTGCTCGAAGATGGGCGAGGGCATGACGCCCCAGCAGGCGTGCGAGGACGCGGTCGCGATGATCAAGCACAAGTACCGCAACGTGAACTCGAACTTCATCC
>JAKSCH010000069.1 GCA_022360695.1 Gemmatimonadota bacterium | reverse complement strand
CGGCTCCCGATCTCTCGGGCACGTATACCATGAGCTCGTTCACCCAGGCCGGGATCACGCTGAACCCACCGGCCGTCACGGGAACGTTCACGATCACGCAGACGGCGAGCTCGGGGAGCACGGCGAGCGGGGACGTGAGTCTCGACATCACCGTTCCCGACGGCGCGGGCGGCGTCAACAACATCGTCGACACCGGAACGTATTCGATCGACTCCGACGGCAGCTGGATGCAGACGGGGCAGGCGACGGGCGGCGCGTCCGGCACGTTCGCGCTCGTGGGCAACACGTTGACCGTCGACACGACCACGCCCGAGATCGCGGCGAACATCACGGTGTGGCAGCGGCAGTAACCGCTGCTTAGGACGAGTCACGTGCGGTCGAGAGGGTGGCCGACGGCCGGGATCATGGCGCTCATGATCTCGGCCGCGATGGCCCGGGAGCTCGACGGACAAGCCGCCATCGGCGGGTCCGTCTTCGATGCCGCGACCGGTCGACCGGTCGCCGGCGCGACCGTACGCGTAACCGGCACGGGGCTCCGCGCCATCACTCGAGCCGATGGATCGTTCTCGATCCAAGGCGCCGATGTGGCTCCCCTGCGGCTCACGGTCTCGGCCGACGGATATCGAGCCTGGGAGCGCGATCTCGACGCGTCCTCGACGGTCGATCTCCGAATCGAGCTCGCGCGCACGTTGTTCGAGGTCCCCGATCTCGTCGTCACCGCCTCGCGCGAGGCCACCCGCTCGGGCGAGTCCCCGGTCAGCGTGGCGGTCATCGGTGGCGACGAGCTGGACGCGCGCAACGTCATCACGCTCGATGAGGCGCTTCCCTTCGCGCAGGGCGTGATCTTCAACTCTGGTCAGATGGACATCCGCGGCGCGACCGGTCTGGCTCGAGGCGTCGGGAGCCGCGTGTTGATGCTGCTCGATGGTCACCGCGCGCTGTCCGGCGTCGGGGCCTCGATCGAATACGAGGCGCTCCCGACGCTCGACGTGGATCGGATCGAGATCGTCAAAGGACCACACTCCACGCTGTGGGGAACGAACGCGCTGGGTGGCGTCGTCAACGTCGTCACGAAACGACCGCCGGCCACCCCGGAGACGATCGTCCGGGCCTACTACGGGCTGTTCGATACGCCATCGGACATCTCGTTTACCGACGAGAACCTCGACATGGAGGGTCTGGCGCTCCAGCACTCGCGTCGCATCGGCGACGTGGGGGGCACGGTGTTCGTCGCCCGCGAGCAGTCCGACGGGTTTCGCCAGAACGGGAACCTGGAACGGTGGCGATTTCGCGCGAAGACGGTGTTCCCGGCCGAATCGGCCAATCCGTGGGAGCTCTTCATCAACTGGACGCGGGAGGACGCCGAGGAGTTCTTCACGTGGCTGTCGCCGGAACGACCGCTCGAAGTCGACCCGCTCGAGCTCGGTGACTGGATCCGGACGACCGATGTGATCGCGGGGATCACGGCGAACCCGATCGCGACGCCGACCGCCCGGCTACAGATCCGGCCCCAGCTCTACCACGGCCGCTCGCAGAATCACTTCCACGACAACGAAGACTTTCACCGCTCGACACGGCTCGGCACGGACGTGCAGCTCTCGCTCTTCCCATCACGCGATCACTCGCTGTCGCTGGGCGCAGAGGTGGCCGTGACGGGAGTCACGTCCAATTTCCTGAGCCCGGATCCGGATGTCACCGATCTCGCGGTGTTCGCTCAAGACGAGGTCGTGATCTCCCCCACCGTACGCGGCTCGTTCGGTCTGCGGCTCGACTACCACAAGGCATCGATGGCCGAGGAAGACCTGGCGCTCAATCCGAAGCTCGGTCTCGTCTATCAGCCGAACGAGGGCTTGAGCTTCCGGGGCTCGCTGAGCCGCGGCTACCGGGCGCCGAGCATCTCCGAGCAGTTCACGGCGACCCGTGTGTTCGGGTTCCGGGTCGTACCGAACCTCGAGCTGTCGGGCGAGTCGGCCTGGGCCGGCGAAGTCGGCGCCACCGTCGCGTTCAGCGACCGCGTGTGGCTCGATGCGGGGGCCTTCTGGAGCGAGTACGATGACCTCATCGAGCCCGCGCAGGCGCCGAACGAGATCTTGACCTTCCAGTTCCGGAACGTGGCCGAGGCGCGCGTCCGGGGGCTCGACGCCGGCGTCAGGGTCGGTGTCGTCCCGAACCGCTTGAACGTGATGGCCAACTACGTGCTCCTCGACACCCGCGACAAGCGGACGGACACCGCGCTCCCCTATCGCTCGCGTCACAACCTCACGACGACGCTCTCCGGCTGGAACGACTGGGTCGCTCTGGATATCCGACACCGCAGCCGGGTCGATGAAGTGCTCGCGTTCCCCTTCGACGAGCGTAAGTCCATTACATTGTTCGACCTGCGGTTCTCGGGGAACGTGTTGGGCACCGAGGTTCAGGCGAAGGTCGAGAACCTCTTTCAGGCCGAGTACGTGGACGTGCAGGAACGCAGTCCTGGACAAACCAGGAGCTTTCGCCTCACCGTCAGCCCGAAGTTCTAGCCGGCGGGAGGTCTGCGGTGGTCGGGGGGACGGCGGAGTGTGACGATGGACGAGACGTACGAACGCGAGCTCCGGGATATCGTGGCCGCGATGCCCACCGAGCCCTGCATCGTGGCGCTCGTCCCCACCATCCCGCTCACTGAAGCTTCGGCTCTCGCGAGCGACGTCGCGCAGCGTGTCGGCGCGTCGCGTGCCGGTCACACCCTCCTCACGACGTTCGAATCCGGAGACGCTCGACTCGACCACGAGATCGGTGTCGAGGGTGGGTCCGGGCTCTCGGACGTGCTCTCGCAGAGCGCGACCATGGTGGGCGTGGCGGCGCGTGGCGGCGCCCGACGTTTCATCTACATCCCGGCCGGCGTCTCCGCGCTTGACGGGGAAGTGCTGCTCCGCTCGTCCGCCTGGCGAGCGCTCAGCTCGAGCGCGGTTCGTCGCGGTGGGACGATCCTCGCGCTCATCCCGCCCCCCGTGCTCGAGGCGGTGAGCGAGGCGCGCGGGGAGAGGCCGCGGTTCGAGGGCTTGGTCTGGCTGGGGCCGAAGACCGGGGCGACGGAGAGACTGAGACGCGCGGCCTTCGCGATCGCGGCGATCGAGTTGGGAAGAGTGAGCCCCCCCGTGGGTACCGAGCTACCGCCGCTCGACACGAGCCCGATCTTCGACCGCCGCGCCCCGACCGATCGGCGGGCGGCGATCGGTGGGTGGTCCGGTCGAAGCGAGCGTCGGAAGACGGCCGACCGCCGGCTCGAAGATCGTCGTCGGACCCGCGGGACGCCGGCGGACCGACGAGGCGCACCCGACCCATGGGCTACCGCGGCGCCCGGCGATCGGCGCGTGGTCGCGGCACGAGCACGCGCCGCGCGACGAAGCCCCGAGACGCTGGTCGGGGTCGCCGACCGATCCGCCCGGGGACCGAAGATGCGCGCGTGGGAGCGACGACGACGCCGGAACCGGACGGCCGCCATCGCGATCGGCGTCGTGGTCGTCGTGTGGATCTCGATCTTCGTGATCTGGGGGCCGGGTCATCCACCCGGGACGCAGACGCCACCGCCCCCGACGCCGGCGGCGACGATCCCGGTCGAGGGCCCGATGGGATAGCTCAGTACGGTGTATCGCCGCCGTCGACGTTGATCGCCTGGCCGCGGATGATCTCCGCACGAGGGGACAACAAGAACGCCACGACGCGACCCACCTCGATCGGCATCACGTGACGTCCGAGCTGCACGGGTGTCATCGCCGCGAGCAGCGCTTCGGCGTCCAGACCGTCACGATCCGCGATCCACTCCGCCACGGCTCCGAGCATCGGCGTGTCGACGCCGCCCGGACACACGGCGTTGACGTTGATCCCGTCCGACGCCCACTCGGCGGCGAACGAACGCGTCAAGCTGACGACCGCCGCTTTGCTCGCGTTGTAGACGGCCATGTTCGGGTAGCCGACCTTGGCCGCGTTCGACGCCACGTTCACGATCGCGCCGCCACCGCGCGCGACCATCCGCTCCGCGGCGAGTCGGGAGCAGATCGCGACCGCGTGGGCGTTGACCTCGAACTGACGGCCCCAGTCCCCCGGCCGGATATCGCGCGCTGGACGCATGTCCAAGACCCCCGCGTTGTTCACCCAGCCCGAAAGCGCGCCGAGCCGTTCCTCGGCTCGCCGGATCACGTCGTCGACCGCCGACCCGTCCGTGACGTCGACGGACCACGCGGCGCCCTCTCCGTCGATCTCCCGGATCGTCTCCTCGGCACCGGGGCCATCCAGGTCGAGCGCGGCCACCCGCGCGCCGGCTTCGGCGGCCGCCGCCACGATCCCACGTCCGATCCCGCTCGCGGCGCCCGTCACCGCGACGACCGTTCCGTCGAGCCATCGAGTCGACACGTCTAGAACGCCGGGCTGGCGAGAATCCCGCCGTCTACGGTCACGGTCGCTCCGCTGATCCACCGCGAAGCGGCGGACGCGAGGAAGAGACAGGCATCCGCCACATCGCTCGCCTCCCCCAGACGTCCGAGCGGCGCGCCGGCGCGCCACCGCTCCACCCCCTCGGGCCAGTCCTCCTCGAGCCCGGGTCGACGGATGAGCCCCGGCGCGACCGCGTTGACCCGGATGCCGTGGGGACCGAGCTCGAGTGCCGCCGAGCGCGTATGCATGAGCGTCGCGGCCTTGGCCGACGTGTAGTGGCTGTGAAGCGGCGCCGGCGCCATCCCTTCGATGGAGGCGATGTTGACGATCGCGCCGGGAAGGCCCGCCTCGGTCAACGCGCGCGCCATGCGCTGCGTACAGAGATGGACGCTCTTGAGGTTCGCCTCGATCACGGCATCCCACTCCGAGACGGGCATCTCGAGCAGTGGACTCAACGGATAGACCCCCGCGTTGTTCACCAGGACGTCGGGCGGGCCGAGACGATCGGCCGCAGCCTCGAACAATCCATCTACCGCGCTCTCGACCGTGAGATCGGCGCCGAGCTCGATCGCGTGACCGTCGCGCGCGAGGATCCGCCGGACGACCGCGCGGGCCGGCTCCTCGCTCGAGCGGTAGTGAACGACCACGCGCGCTCCCGCCTCCGCGAACCGCTCGGCGATGGACGCGCCGATCCCTCGCCCCGCCCCGGTCACGAGCGCGACGCGCCCGGTGAGATCCAGCAACGTCGCGACGGGGGGTATCGATGTCTCCCGAACGGCGTCTGTCACGCTCGCTCCTCGCTCACAGACCGAGCAGCCCGGTCTGACCGTGATAGAAGACCCCGGCGACACAACCCGTGAGCAACGTCGCCAGGGTCGCGGCCGCCAGGGCGCGAAGGCCCAGGCCCGCCATCTCGTCCAACCGGTCGGGAGCCAGCGCGCCGAACCCCCCGACGGCGATCCCCATCCCGCCGATGTGCGCGAACCCGCACAACGCGTAGGAGACGACGAGCAACGTACGCGGCGCAAACCGTCCCTCCGCCGCGATCGCTCCGAGCTCCTGATAGCTCACGACTTCGGTGAGCACGAGCCGTTGCCCGAGCAGCTGCCCGGCGAGCCGGGCGTCGCCGGACTCGATCCCGAGGAGCCAAGCGATCGGGGTGAAGGCCCAACCCAGGATCCCCGACAAGCTCAGGGTTTCGGCACCGCCGAACCGCGCGCCGACCTGGCCGAGCACGGCGTCGATCACGCCCACGAACCCGAGAATCGCGATGAGGATCGTCGTGATCCCGGCCGCCACCTTGAGTCCATCCCACGCTCCCGCCGCCAGCGCGCCCATCGCGCTCCGGTGGCGCTTCGTTTCCGCCAGCTCGGGTACCGAGCCCCGGGTGTCGGGCTCGCCGAGCTCCGGAAGCATGAGCTTCGTCGCCAGCACCGAGCAGGGGATCGAGAGCAACGATGCGGACATCAAATGGCCGGCGATCTGGGGGAACGACTCGCGCAGGAAGATCACGTACACGGCCAGGGTCGTCGACGCGACCGTGGCCAGGTTCGACGCCAGCACGGTGAGCAGCTCGGATCGCGTCATCTTCGCGAGATAGGGTCGGATCGCCGCCGCGGTCTCCACGCCGAAGAACATGTGGATCGATCCCGCCAGCGCCTCGGCGCCCGAAAGCTCCAGCGTGCGGTGAAACAACCGGGCGAAGAACCGCACGATCGGCGCGATCAGGCCGAGGTGGTGGAGGAGCCCCATCACCGACGCGAAGAAGATGACGGCGGGGAGCACCTGGGCCGCCAGCACGAACCCGATCGACGGCTCGCCCGCCGCCGTCTCCCGACCGGGGCTGAGCGCCAAGGGGCCGAACAGGAACTCCGCACCGACGGCGCTCCCGCGCAACCCGATGAGGATGCCCTCGTTCAGCCAGACGAGAACTCGACGACTGAGCGGGATCAGGAAGACGATGGCCCCGAGCGCGAAGACGAGCACGGTCGAGCCCAGGACCGTGCGCCAGGGGATCGGCCGCCGAACTCCCCCGAGGAGCCAAGCGAGGGCGCACAGGAGGGCCCACCCCAGGAGCGAGACGAGATTGAGTGTGCTCACCAGTTTGGTCGGGCCTCCCGTGGATCGCGGTACGGTCGCCCAGTATAGCGCGATCGTCTGGCGCTCCGCCGCCCCGCTCCGGCATGTTCGAGGGCGTACCGCAAAGGAGGCTCCCCATGTCGCTCGGACCGCGCGCTCTCCGCGAGCTCGCCCGCATCGCGCTCGTATCAGCCCTCATCGCTGCCTCGCTGACGGCATCGGCCATCGCTCAGGCGTACCACCCGGTGTATCACGAGGATTCTCAGCTGATCGTCAACCGGGGGAAGCAGGCGTTCATGCTGTGCAACGGGCTGTTCGTATCCGGCCGGTCGATCGAGCAGATCTACGCCGAGGAGCTCAAGCTCGGGTTGATGCCGGTGCTCCCGCTCGAGGACGTCACGGTCGACATCGAGCGGAAGGCCGTCACGGTGGGGAAGGGTGACCACCGGGGCGCCGCGAGCGGCTCCGCCTCGTTCGGCGGTCTCAACGAAGCGGGCGGGTGGGAGCCCGGCGTCCCCGTCATGCGGGCCGCGTATCGCGAGGGGTTGGGCTGCATGACGCTGGCGCCCGACCAGACGTTGGAGGCGATCGACGAGCT
>JAKSCH010000499.1 GCA_022360695.1 Gemmatimonadota bacterium | reverse complement strand
GAGCGGAACCCGCGCCAGCGACAATAGGTTCGAGACCGTCAGAAACCCCGCGTCGGGCTGCTCCCCCGCGGACGGCGCCGGTCTTTCGGGTTCCTGTTGCGCGTTCAGTCGCCCCCCCGCGAGCGAGTCGAGCTCTTGGTTTCCGTTCGGAAGATGGGGCCTCCGAACGCCGTGTTCTAGTCCGCGCGGGGGGGATCGCGAGCCCGGCGAGCATCGGCGCTCGGCGACCGAGGAACATCTCCGTCAGACGGCCGCGGCCTCGAGCTCCGCGGCGTCGTCCGCCGCCCGATCGGAGGAGGATTCCGATCGTCGATCGAGCATGACGAAATCCTCCGCTACCACGTCCACGGTGGGGATGGCGACGCCATCGCGCTCGAACGAGCCGTACTCGAGGTGGCCTTCGACGTAGAGCGAAGCCCCTTTCTTGACGTACTGCGACACGGTCTCGGCCTGACGACCCCAAAACGTGAGTCGATGCCAGTCCGTCCGTCGCCTCTCTTCGCCGTTGCGGCGAAATCGACGGTTCGTCGCCAGCGAGACGTGGGCGACGGGCGTCCCGGAGGCCGTCTCCCGCACATCGGGGTCGTTACCCGTGTTTCCCACGAGGATGACTCGGTTCACCGTCTTCGACATGACTGCTCCTCTCGTTGGTCGTTGGCTCGGCCGCTACCGGCTACGATCCCACGTTCCGGTCGAACGGTCCCGAATCCGAGAGACGGCGGACCACCGGACGCGCTGGCCTGCCGGACCTTGACGTCACGGTCCGCAGCGGCTCAGCTGCGACATGGCGAGAAACGGTGCACGATCCGGCTGGAGCGACGCGCGGCGGGGGCTGGCGATCATCGCCGCGCTCGCGGTCCTCGCCCTCGGCGTCTTCTTCCTCGATACGGCCGTACGCGCTACGGCCGAAGGCGAGCGGATCACCGTCGAGGCGTCGTCCGCGCCGGGACTCCGCCCGGGGTCCCCGGTGTGGGTCGCGGGTCGCGCCGTGGGTCGCGTGCTCTCGATCGAGCTCGCGGAGCCGGGATCCGAGACGGCGCCGATCCTCATTCGCGCGGTCTTGGACCGGGAGGCCGAACCGATCCTCCGAGCCGACGCGCATGCCGATGTAGGGACGATCGATCTCTTGGCCCCCGTCTACGTTCTGGTCGATCCGGGGACATCGGTAGACCCGTGGAACTTCGCGGATACGCTCCGGCCGAGCGGCCCTCCGATCGATCGGGAAGCCCTCCTGGCGCTCGCGGACACGTTGTTGACCGCGAGCCGACGCTTGACGGGACCGACCGAGTCGCTTCGCGACGCCATCACGGACGGCGCGGGGACGATCTCCCGTCTGCGTCGCGATCCGACGCTTCTCCGCGATCTGCGCGCGCAGCTGACGACGATCGAGACGCTGCTACGGGACGAGCTCCCTCGCTCGTCCCTGGGGCGCCTCGCCGCGGACACGACCCTCGGCGAGACCGCGGGGCGCGTTCGGGAGCGACTCGTCGAGCTACGCGAGAGCCCGCGTCGCGACGCCGCGCTCGGCCAGCTTCGGGCCGCGGGGCGGGCGCTCGACGCCCTCGGGACCCGGCTCGGGCGTCTGCTCGCGGGGCTCGAAGCGGGCCAGGGCACGGCGGGCCGCGCGCTCGTCGACCGCGAGCTCGCGGATCGACTCGTGGCGTTACGCGGCGCGGTCCGGAAGCTGTCCGACGACCTGGCGCGCAATCCGCAGCGTTGGCTACGCATCCAGATCTTCTGACGAGTCGGCTAGCGTGGCTTGGGCGGTAGCCCACCGTGGACGACGAACTTCAGGATTTCCGTCCTGCGGCCCCGTTTGTTCTTGATGCCGATCACGATGTGGTCGACGATCGCGTCACGATCCTCCAACGCGACCGAGACATCCACGGAACCGTCCGCCGACGTGATCCGCGTGCGAACCGCCCGACCGGGATCCGCTTCCGCGTGCCGCGCGGGGTTTCGGAACAGTGTCAGCGACGACCGGCGGCGCCCGCCGGGCAGCGGGCGCGACAACTTGAGCAGACGAAACCAGTCGGGCTGGTAGCTGATCCGCCACAGGTTGCCGAGCTGATCGAGTCCCCTGCCCTCCCGATTGTGACGTGACATAGGTGCCCTCGACGTGCGTTGTAGCCGGTTTTCGCGGCTTGACCGCCTCCGGGTCAGCCATTATGGTCGTTTTGTCCAGCCCGAACCACATCCCCAAGCGGTACCTCACGATGTCGATCGGATGAGCGCGGTTTCGACCGACCGGTCTCCGTGAGGAGAATCCCAGCACGCGACTCGATTCACTCCTGATAATCCTCGCCAAGACCACCCGGTAACCGGAGAAAATCCGTTGGACATCGCCGAACTCAAGTCGAAGTCGATCGGCGAGCTGCACGACATGGCCGAAGAGCTCGACATCCACAATTTCTCGGGTCTCCGGAAACAGGACCTCATCTTTCGAATCGAGCAGAACCTGCTCGACTCCGATGTCGTTCTCCGGGGGGAGGGCGTGCTGGAGATCCTGCCGGAAGGGTATGGATTCCTGCGCAGCCAGGATTGGAACTACCTCTACGGCCCCGACGACATCTACGTCTCTCCGTCCCAGATCAAGCGCTTCGATGCCCGCACGGGCGATACGATCCAGGGCCAGGTTCGTCCGCCGAAAGAGGGGGAGCGGTATCTGGCGCTCCTCAAGGTCGAGACCGTGAACGGCACGGACCCGGAGAGGGCCAAGCACCGGATCGCGTTCGACAACCTGCGCCCTCGGTACCCCGAGGAGCGGCTCGTTCTCGAGCAGGCCGATGGCGACGTGTCGATGCGGATCCTCGACCTGATCGCACCGATCGGGAAGGGACAACGCAGCCTGATCGTCTCGCCGCCGAAGGCCGGAAAGACGATCCTCCTCCAGAAGATCGCCAACGCCATCGTGGCCAATCAGCCCGACGCCAAGGTGATCGTCCTGCTGATCGACGAGCGACCGGAAGAAGTCACCGACATGGAGGAGAACGTCCCGGCGGAGATCATCTCGTCGACGTTCGACGAGCCGGCGGACCGCCACACCCAGGTGGCCGAGATGGTGCTCGAGAAGGCCAAGCGACTCGTCGAGTACCAGCACGATGTCGTGATTCTGCTCGACTCGATCACGCGGCTCGCCCGTGCCTACAACACGACGGTGCCGCACTCCGGGAAGATCCTCTCGGGCGGTGTCGACGCGAACGCGCTCCACAAGCCGAAACGCTTCTTCGGCGCCGCCAGGAACATCGAGGAGGGCGGCAGTCTCACGATCATCGCCACCGCGCTCATCGAGACCGGGAGTCGGATGGACGAAGTGATCTTCGAGGAGTTCAAGGGCACCGGGAACAGCGAAGTGTTGCTCGATCGCCAGATCGCGGACAAGCGCATTTACCCGGCCATCGACCTCAACCGGTCGAGCACGCGCAAGGAGGAGCTCCTGCTCAACGAGGTGGAGCTCAACCGTATGTATCTCCTCCGGAACTTCCTGTCGGACATGCCGCCGGCCGAAGCGATCCAGTTCATGATCGAGCGGCTGAACCGAACGGAAAACAACCAGGAGTTCCTGGACTCGATGGCCGCCGGGGAGTAGGGTCGCGGAACCTGGACAAGCGTAGGTGCAGATGCCGATCTACGAGTACAACTGCGAGGATTGCGGGGAGGCGTTCGAGCTCCTCATTCGAGGCGAGGAACCCCCGACCTGTCCCAGCTGCGACAGCGAGCGGCTCGAGAAGCTGCTCTCGCTCCCGCGTATCCATTCCGAGGGTCGCAAACAGCGCAGCCTGACCGCCGCCAAGAAGCGCGACGCCGCGCTCGGAAGCGAGCGCGTGCGCGCGCAGCGCGAGTACGAGCTCAACCACGACGACCACTAGTGTGGTGCATGAAACGTCCCTTGAGCACCGAGAGTGGTGAGGCGCCTGCTCGCCAAGGCGCGAGAGCGAAGGCGTAGCCATAGCTACGTCGAGATCGAGCAACGCCGGCGAGCGGGCTGCATCGCCGCTCGAATGGCAAGGGACGTTTCATGCACCACACTAGACGATCGAGGCCGACAGGGAGTCGCTCGATGTCCGACCTGAAAACGACCCCGAACGACGGGGATGTCGAGGCGTTCTTGAACAGCGTCGAAAACGAGAAGCGTCGCGAGGACGCGTTCGCGATGCTCGATTTCATGAAAGAGGTCACGGGTGAGGAGCCGGTGTTGTGGGGCGGCTCGATCGTCGGGTTCGGCAGCTACCACTACAAGTACGCGAGCGGGCGCGAAGGCGATTGGCTCGCGGCCGGGTTTTCCCCCAGGAAGCAGGCGCTCACGCTGTACATCATGTCGGGCTTCTCGAGACACGACGAGCTGATGGCTCGTCTCGGCACGTACACGACCGGGAAGTCGTGTCTCTATGTCAAGAAGCTCGAGGATGTAGACATGACCGTTCTCGAAGAGCTGGTACGAGCATCGTTCGAGTACGTGACGCGAAGCTCGGTCGACGCGTGAGCTTCCGACCGGAGCGAGCCGAGTGAGCACGGCCTACGAGTCCGCGCTGACGGAGCACGGTCTCGAGGACGTGCAGCCGCGGTACCGTCGACTTCTCGTCGACCTCAAGGGCGCCGACACGGACGCGTACGAGCGGGCGGTCAAGCGGTACCGAAGCGATGTCGAGTCCGTGCTCGACGACGCGTCCGTGCTCGACGCCTGGGTCGCGTACGGGGCGTGGCTGGCCCACGAGCTGGCACCCGGGAAGCTCGTGTGGATCGACGAGAACGGTCGTGCGCGTCCGGTCGAAGGAGCCGTCCCACTCGGCACGCTGCTGATGCAAATACCCAGCGAAGCCCGTCAGAAGGCCGTCGTGGTCACCCTGCCTCGCGAACCGAGCGATGCGCAGCGCGAGACCGCCGCGCTGCTCGGCGGCTGAGCCCCGACGACGCCCCCGGTCGAGCCGGGTAGGGACCGCCGTGCCGATCGACGGGATGATGATGATGAAGAGGAGACGGATTTGACTCAGGGCATCGTTCAGCGCGACCGCATCCAGATCCGACCGCTCGAGCAGGAGATGCGCGATTCGTTCATCGACTACTCGATGAGCGTGATCGTCCAACGGGCGCTCCCGGATGCGCGCGACGGCCTGAAGCCGGTCCACCGCCGGATTCTCTACGCCATGCGCGAGGAAGGTCTCGCTCCGG
>JAKSCH010000179.1 GCA_022360695.1 Gemmatimonadota bacterium | reverse complement strand
TCGGCGCGGGCGAGGGCGCGATCGATGCCTTCCGCGCCGCTCGTCCATCCGAACGCATGGAAGCCCCGCGCCCGCGCGCGGCCCACCTGGTCTTCGATCAAGGAGATCAGCGGAGAGACGACGACGGTCGTGCCCGGCTGGAGCGCCGACGGGACCTGGAAGCACGCCGACTTCCCGTACCCGGTCGGGAGCACGGCGACCACGTCGCGCCCCTCGAGCATAGCTTCTACGACGCGGCGCTGGAGGGGACGAAAGTCGGCGTGCCCGAACCGTCGGCTCAGGAGCCGCCGGGCGCGCTCCAAGGAGGACATGCGCCAACGTGCGGCCCGGGATCAACCGAGCCGCACCGGCCACTAGCCGTCGGCCGCCGCCCTCCCTACGCGGAGGATGAGGGCGGCCGCGATGAGACCGGCGCCCGCGCCCGCCAGGAACTCTTGCTCCCAGCGCGCGCCCGCGAACCAGACGGCACCCCCCGACAGACCGAGGGCGATCTGGAGCCGCAGCCACCAGGCGCGCGTCGATGTGGGCTCGTCCTGCGCCTCGTCGTCGGTCAGGTCGGGATCGGGAGCCTCGCGACCGGGCTCGGGGTCGCCGCGCTCCAGGCCCGGGTCGGGTTCGCCGCCCTCGGGGTCCGGATCGGAGAGCGCTTCGTCGCCCTGGAGCGCCAACGGAACCGCCCTACGCGTCGATGGGGCGCGCGACGGGGGCCTCTTCCGCGATCTCCCCCCAACCGATCGTCGCGCCCGTGATCCAACCCCAGAGCAGGTTCATCCCCATCACGAACAGAAACGTGAGCGTCCCTCGCTCGATCCCGAGGTACCCGAGATCGCGATCGACGGGGTACACCTTGAGCAGGAGGTAGAGCGTGGGCACGAGGCTGAACAACGCCCCACGCGCGCTCGGGGCGGTGCCCGGCATGTAGACGTAGAGGATCCCGAGCACCATGCCCCACACGGCCCCGCTCCCCACGTGCGCGAGGAGACCCGGATCGGCGGTCGCGCTCGGGAGCGCCACGCCGAGCGCCGCCGGGATCCCGAGCGTCAGCAGGATCGCGATCGCGACCGCCGAGGCGATCGCGCCGATGGCCCCGCCGAGGAGGCCCAACCCGAGTCGAGCGCTCAGGTCCAGGCGTCCCTCCGCTTCGGGACCCTGTGCGCCGCTCCCGATCAGCACGCCGCTCGCGGCCAGCGCCACGATCAGGAGCAGGATCGCGAGGCTCAGGGAACCCCGGCCGGTACCGATCAGAAAGACGCCCGCGCCACCCGCGCCGAGCGCGAGCGCTCGCCACAGAAACTCCGATCCGAGGGGTGCTGCGGTCTCGGGATCGCTCATGTGCCCTTCCCCTCTACTTCTTGAGGAACTTCTCGATGCCCGCCTGGCAATCGTCGGTCATGCGCGCGAGCGCGTTGACCTGCGCCCCGGTCGCGATCGCCGCCTCGAAGCTCTGGTTCTCGGTCTGGTAGAGCACGCGCTTGGACAGGGCGAGCGCCGAGGCGCTGCGCCGACCCAACTTCTCCAAGAAGCCGGCCGTGTCCGCTTCGAACGACGCATCTGGGAAGACGCGGTTCACGAGCCCGAGGAGCGCGGCGGCGGGGGCGGTGATCGAGTCGCCGAGCGCCATGAGCTCGAACGCGCGTTTCTCGCCGAGGTTCCGTCTGAGACACGCCGCGACCATCGAGGGGACGAAGCCGAGCTTCACTTCCGGATACCCGAAGCTGGCGCTCTCGGTCGCGACGACCAGGTCGCATGCGGAGGCGAGCCCGCACCCGCCCGCCAGCGCGCGGCCGTGCACGACGGCCACGACCGGCTTCTCGACCTTCCGCAGCAGCGTGAACAGCTCGCCCAGCGACTCGGCGTCGGAGAGGCTCGCCAACGCGCCCTCCTCGACGGTCGCATGCACTTCCGCCAGATCGGCTCCGGCGCAGAAGTCCGGGCCCTCGCCGCTGATCGCGATCACGCGGATCCGCTCGTCCGCGCCGGCCAGCGCGAGGGCCTCCTTGAGCTCCGCCACCAGCGCGGTGCTCAACGCGTTCCGGCGCTCGGGTCGATTGAGACGGACCCGGTTCACCCCGGTCTTCTCATCGATCTCGACGAGCAGGTGCTCGAAGCCGGCGTCCACGTCGCTCATTCCGGGCTCGGCTCCAGGCTCGGCGTCTCGAGCAGATCTTCCGGCACATCGATCTCCATGCGGAGGAGCGCGGTCGCGAACGTCTTGCCCTGCGCGTCGAGCATGAGCGAGACGGTGCCGCCGCCTCCGAGCGAGTTGTGAAGCAGGAAGTTGAGGGCGTGCAGGTTCGGAAGCTCGAACCGCTCCACCTCGCCGTTGCAGATTCCCTCGAAGTGGAGCTTTACACGTTCTTCCGTAACTTCTTGAACTAGAATAGGATACACGGACGGTCGAAAGGCGATAAGGCCGATGTTGGCGGTGTCGCCCTTGTCGCCCGAGCGAGCGAACGCGATCTCCGCGAGCTTGACCCTCACAGGTCGATCGTCTCCACGCGCACCTCGCGCTCGACCACATCGCGATCGATCAGCGCCGGCCAATACGCGACGACATCCTGCACGCGCGGCCGGCCCCCGGCGAAGCCGGTGACCGTCGGCGGACCGGCCAGAATCAACGGCGCCAGCTCCCGGGTGAAGCGGGTCACGGCGCCCCGGTCCTGACCGCGGACCCCCATGCGCAGCGTGACCTCGGGGAGGTCATCGAGCGGCGGGCCGGCGAGCGGACCGTGGCACGCTCCCGCCCCGATGAACTCGGTGCGGATCTCGTCGAAGGCGAGCCCCAGATAGTCGAGCCGCGCGCGGAGGATCTCGTCCGCCCGCTCCGCCTTCGCGTAGGCGTCGGGCCAGGCGTACGTGAGCGACCCGACCGCCTTGTAGCCGTCGTGGTAGGCGATCGAGACCTTGAGCCGATCGGTGCGCCGCCGGCCGGTCGCTCCGGTCACGCGCACGCGATCCTCGCCGAGGTCCTGGAGCCGGATCTGCGAGAAATCGGCGATCACATCGGGCGTGATGTAGTCGGTCGGATCGCCCATCTCGTAGACGAGCTGCTCGGTCACCGTCGCCCAGGTCACGCGCCCTCCGAGGTCGGGGTGCTTCGTGACGATGAACGAGCCGTCGCCCTTGGCCTCGATGATCGGATAGCCCGGGACGGCGAGATCGATCTGACGCCAATCGACGAGCGAGTTCCCACCCGAGGCCTGACACCCGCACTCGTTGATGTGCCCCGCCACCACGCCTTTGGCGAGCAGGTCCCAGTCCTCGCCCGACCAGGCGAACTCGTGCATCAGCGGCCCGTAGGTGAGCGCCGTGTCGGTGGACCGACCCGTGATCACGATGTCGGCGCCCTGCTCGAGCGCCGTCACGATCGGCTCCGCGCCCAGATACGCGTTGGCGCTCGCGACCCGATCGCGCACGGTGGCGAGCGGCTCACCGGTATCCATGTGGCGGAGCTCGTGACCGGCGGCGATCAGCTCGTCGAGCGACGCCATGAGATCGTCGCCCTGCACCACCGCGACGCGCGGGCGGCGCGGGAGGATCTTGGCGGCGAGCGCGTGACCCAGCGCGGTGCGGCACCCGAGCGGGTTCACGCCGCCCGCGTTCGATACGACCCGGACCTCCTTCTCGACCAAATCCTCGGCCAGCTCCGCCATCAGCGCGACGAAGTCCTTCGCGTATCCCGCCTCCGGGTCTCGCTCCTTTTGCTTCTGCATGATCGACATCGTGATCTCGGCGAGATAGTCGAGCATCAGATAGTCGATCGCGCCGCGCCGCACCTGGAGCTTGGGCGCCTCCTGCCAATCGCCCCAGAACCCCTGTCCGGATCCGATCCGGATCACGCGATCGCCGTCGGTCCCGGCCGTCGCCCCCTCCGGCTTCTCCTCGGGGGTCAGCGATTCGTCGGGCGGGTCGAGCACGGCCGCGCCGGTGCCGCTGTCCGGCTGGAACGAGCCTCCCCCTTCCGAGGGGCCCGGACGCCACAGATCGGTCTGCGGCGGCGGCGCGTCGCCGGCGTTCTCGGCGTTCTCGTCTCGGGTCGGTGGGTCGCGGGGGATCATGCGTCGTCCGGGAGCGTGAACGGCCCCAGGTGCGGCGCCGGGTTGCTGAGCGAGCAGCGGAGCGCGAGCGACAACGCCGACCGGGTGTCCTCGGGCGCGAGGATCGCGTCCACGAACCCGCGCGCCGCGGCATAGCGCGCGTCGAGCTGCTCCTCGTAGTCCGCGCGCGTCTGCTCGATCGCCGCGCGCGTCTCCTCGTCGAGCGTCGCACCCGGCGCCGCCGCCTCATCGAGCTTGCGACCGAACGCCGCGCGCACCGCGGACTCCCCTTCCATGACACCCATCCGACCCGTCGGCCAGGTGAAGATGAAGTCCGGATCGAACCCCTGCGCCGCCATCGCGTAGTACCCCGCCCCGCTCGCGTGGTTGATCGTCAACACGATCTTCGGGACCCGCGCCGTCGCCATCGACTCGACCATGCGGGCCCCGGCGCGGATGATCCCGGAATGCTCGGCGTCGGGGCCGACCATGAACCCGCTCACGTCCTGGATGAAGAGAAGCGGCGTCTCGTGGCGGTCGCACAGATCCATGAAGTAGGCGACCTTCTCCGCGCTGTCCGCGTAGACGATCCCACCGAACTTCGGCGGCTTCCCCGGGTCGGAAGGATACATGCCCCGGCGGTTCGCGATGATGCCCACCTTGAACCCGTCGACGTAGCCCATCCCCGTGAGCATCTCGGGCGCGAAGTCCGCCTGGAACTCGTCGAACGGCCCTTCGTCGAGGATCGTGGCGAGCACATCCTCCATCTCGAACGGCTGTCGGTGATCGTCGGGCATGATGGCGTAGGCATCGGTCGGCGCGCGCTCCGGGTCCCGCGGCTCGCTTCGCCGATCCGCGCGCGTCGAGGGCGGCAGTCCGCGCACGAGCTCGCGCAGCTTGTCGATGCAGGCCTGGTCATCGGGCACGCGGTAGTGCGCCACGCCGCTCACTTCGTTGTGCATCTTCGCGCCGCCGAGCTCCTCGGCTTCGACGTTCTGACCCGTGGCGCCCTTCACCAGGTTCGGACCGCCGAGCCCCATGAAGCTCGTGCCCTCGACCATCACGATCACATCCGAGAGCGCCGGCAGATACGCCCCCCCCGCGATGCACTGGCCCATCACGGCGGACAGCTGAGGCACGTGCAGGTACTGCCGCATGATCGAGTTGTAGTAGAAGATCCGGCTGCCGCCGTACTTGCCCGGGAAGACGCCGCCCTGGTACGGGAGGTTCACGCCGGCGGAATCGACGAGGTACACGATGGGGATGCGACACCGCATCGCGATCTCCTGCGCGCGCAGCATCTTCGTCACGGTCTCCGGCCACCAGCTCCCGGCCTTGACGGTCTGGTCGTTCGCGACCACGACGACCTCTCGACCGCACACTTCCCCGACGCCCGTGACGACACCCGCCGCGGGAGCTTGTCCGGCGTACTGGTCGTGGGCGATCAGGAGTCCGATCTCGAGGAAGCCACCGCCCTGGTCGATCAGGAGATCGATGCGCTCGCGCGCGGTGAGCTTGCCCTGCTCGTGCTGGCGGGCGACGCGCTTCTCGCCGCCCCCGCGCTGGACGCGGGCCTCGAGCGCGCGCAGCTCCGATACGAGCTGACCGAGCCGCGTCTCATGGGTCTCGTCGTCGGCGCGGGGGGCCGACGCGTCGCTCGCGATGCCGGTGGAGTCGGGTGCGTCCATCGGTTCAGGCCGTCGACTCGGACTCGCCGCCCCGAGCCTCGTCGTACCACGAGCGGATGTAGTCGACCGCCTCGGAGGTGGCGGTGCCCGGCCCGAACAACCGACCGACCCCCTGCTCGCCGAGCGCCTCGATGTCTTCGTCGGGGATGATGCCGCCCCCGGTCACGAGGACGTCCGACATGTCCTGCTCGTCGAGCAGCGCCTTGACGCGGGGGAAGAGGGTCATGTGCGCACCGGACAGGATGGACAGCGCGACGACATCCACGTCCTCCTGGAGCGCGGTCGCGGCGATCATCTCGGGCGTTTGGTGAAGACCGGTGTAGATCACCTCCATCCCGGCGTCCTGAAGCGCGGCCGCTATGACCTTCGCGCCGCGATCATGGCCATCGAGTCCGGGCTTTGCGACCAACACGCGGATTTTGCGCTCCGTCAAACGCGTCCTCTCGAGAACGTTATTGGGGGGTGCCGCGACGCGCTCGAAGTTACGGGTGAACCGGCGCGGGCGGCAACGCGGAACGGCCGGCCCGGGGGTTGCACGCGGTGGGACGCGTCGGCACCCTGCGGCCTCGGGATGGTAGTATGGTGTGGGGACGCGGGTACGACCGATCGACCCGCGTTCGAGAGGCGGAAATGGGCGACGACGCGGCAAAAGTAAATCGCTTACTGCTCAACATGGCGGCGTTCGTCGTCATCGTGGCGGGCATGCGGGCGGCTTCGGTCCTTCTCGTCCCGTTCCTGCTGGCCCTGTTTCTCGCCGTGCTCTGCGCGACCCCCCTCAACTGGCTCACGGCCCACAAGGTGCCACGCGTCGTCGGCGTGATCGCGCTCGTGCTCGTGATCCTCGCGGCGGGCACGCTGACCGGCGGTCTGCTCGGGAACACCGTGCTCGACCTCACGCGGTCCGATGCGCGCTACGACGAGCTGTTCGCCACCCAGGTCGCGGCATTCGATGGCGTGGTGGCCGGGTTCATGGAACGGTTCGGGCTCGAGGGCTCTCCCACGGCCGTCAGCGACTACTTCTCGCCCAGCTGGCTGTTCGGACTCTTGCAACAGCTCGTCGCCAACCTGGGTCAAGTGCTGACGAACGGCGTGCTCATCATCCTGACGATGGTGTTCATGCTGTTCGAGATGTCGAGCTTCCCCATCAAGGTGCGCGCCGCGCTCGGCGAGAAGGATGCGAGCGAAGCCCGCGATGGGTTCAACCGGGTCGGCGTCGCGATCCGGCGTTACGTGGCGCTCAAGACCGTGATCAGCCTCGCGACCGGGATCGGCGTCGCGATATGGCTCGCCATCGTCGGCGTCGACTACCCGATCCTGTGGGGCGTGCTCGCGTTTCTCCTCAACTATATCCCGAACATCGGCTCGATCATCGCCGCGGTGCCCGCGGTGCTCTTGGCTTGGCTGTCGCTCGGGTTGGGCACGGCGGTGGTGGCGGCGCTGGGATACCTGGTCGTCAACGTCACGATGGCGAACATCATCGAGCCACGCGTGATGGGGTACAGCGTGGGATTGTCGACGCTCGTCGTGTTCGTCTCCCTCGTGTTCTGGGGTTGGATTCTCGGTCCGGTCGGGATGCTCCTCTCCGTCCCCCTGACCGTGATGTCGCGCATCGTGCTCAGCACCAACGAGAGCACCCGTTGGATCGCGGTGCTGCTCGGGTCGGATCGATCGCTCGAGCTGATGAGCGCGATCGAAGCCGAGGTCTCCGCGGCGACGTCGGCGGTGACGGAGACCCCGCCGGCGGACTTGCAGCCGAGCTCCGAGACCGCCTAGCCCAGCGCCTCCGACATCACCTCGAGCGCCTGCTCGATGTCCGCATCGGTGGTTTGGAGGTGCGGGACCGCTCGGATCCGACTTCGGTCGCTCGCGAGCAGCGCCACCCCGCCCTCCGCGCAACGGTCGACGAACGTGGGTGCGCCCCCATCGCGTAGACCGAAGCGGACGATGTTCGTCTGCACGCTGTCGAGATCGATGTCGATCCGTGCGCGCGAGGCCAGACCCTCGGCGAGGAAACGCGCCCTTCGATGATCCTCCGTCAGCCGGCCGCGGTGCTCACGGAGCGCGTACAATGCGCCGGCCGCCATCATCCCCGCCTGTCGGAAGCCGCCGCCGTAGAGCTGCTTGAAGCGGCGGGCCCGCTCGATGAGCTCGGCCGGGCCCGCGAGCGCCGAGCCGACCGGCGCGCCGAGCGCCTTCGAGAAGCAGACGCTGACGGTATCGAACCCTGCCGCGTACTCCGCCTCGGCGATCCCGGTCGCCGCGCTCGCGTGCCATAGCCGAGCCCCGTCGAGGTGCGTCGGGATGCCCGCCTCTCGCGCGACATCGAGGATCTCGCGCTGCGTCTCGAGCGGCCAGATCGTACCGCCGGCGGCGTTCACCGTGTTCTCGGCGCAAAGGAGTCGCACCGGGCCCGACCAGCGGGCCGGCCGATACGGCTCCCCGAGCGGGAGCGCATCGCGCAGCGTCGCCGCGTCGTAGACGCCGCGCGTCCCCGCGAGTGGTTGAACCACCACGCCCGAGACCGGGGAGGGCGCGCCTGCCTCGCCGAACCAGAGGTGCGCGCCGGGGCCCACGAGCACCGTGTCGCCCGGCTCCGTATGACTCCGCACCGCGAGCTGGTTGGTCATCGTGCCCGTCGGCATGTACACGGCGGCCTCCTTGCCGAGCACCTCCGCCGTTCGCCGCTCGAGCTCGTTCACGGACGGGTCGTCGCCGTATACGTCGTCGCCGACCGGCGCGGCGATGATGGCATCCCGCATCGCCTCGGTCGGCTGCGTGACCGTGTCGCTTCGTAGATCGATCAACGACCCGTGCCCACGTCTCGGCCGGCCGTAACTCAGACGGCGAACAGCGGTGGGTGCTGCGTGTGGAAATCCGTCGCGTCCTGCACGGCCTTCGCGAGACGGAGCGCCTCCGCGTCGCCGAACAGCTTTCCGACGAAGGAGATGCTCGTCGGCGTGCCGTTCTCGGAGCGGTACCCGTTCGGGATCACGACCTGGGGGTGGCCGGTGAGGTTGGTGAGGAGCAGCATCGAACCGCCGAAGCTCGGGGTCACGACGACATCGAGCCCCTCCATGGTTTGCGCGAACCGCTCCATCGCGATCGTCCGCAGTCGGTTCGCCTGGATGTACTCTACAGCGGGGATCATCCGCGCCTTCCGGAACGTGTTCGGCCACGCACCGCGCGTTTGACGGACGAGGAGCTCATCGCGTCCGCTACGCGACAGCTCGTCGAACGCGGCGCCGGCCTCGGCGCTCAGGATGATGCGCATGGCGCCATACGGGATGTCGTCGGGGAGCTCGATCTCGATCGGCTCGATGCCGAGCCCTCGTACCACCTCGAGACTCGCGGCGTCGAACGCCTTCCACTCCGTGTCCTCGCGGTCGTCCTCGAACGCGGATCGAACGTATCCGACGCGCAGCTCCGAGAGCGGTCGGTCGGGATCCCAGTCGAACGCGATGTCGCGAGCGGTGGGATCCCTGCCGTCGGCACCGTGAATCGCGTTCAGCACGAGCGCGCAGTCCTCTACGCTTCGGCACATCGGCCCCAGCTTGTCCATCGACCACGAGAGCGCCATCGCGCCCGCGCGGCTGACCCGTCCGAACGTCGGCCGGAGACCCGATGCCCCACACCGCGTGGAAGGCGAGACGATCGAGCCCAGCGTCTCGCTCCCGATCGCGAACCCGACGAGCCCGGCGATCGTCGCCGAGCCCGACCCGGCCGACGACCCGCTCGAGCCCTGCTCGAGGTTCCACGGGTTGTTGGTCCTGCCGCCGTACCAACGGTCGCCCTGGGCGAGCGCGCCCAGCGTGAGCTTGGCCACGAGCACGGCGCCCGCATCCTCGAGCCGCCGGCCCACGGTGGAGTCGTCCGGGATGTGCTGGTCCTCGTACGGCTTGGCGCCCCACGTCGTGGGATACGCGTCCTCGGCGAGCAGGTCCTTCGCGCCCCACGGAATCCCGTGGAGCGGACCCCGGTAGTGCCCCCGTGCCAGCTCGGCGTCCGCGCGCGCGGCCTGCCGCAACGCGAGCTCCTCCGTCGTCGTGATCACGCACTCGAGCGTCGGACCGTGCTCGGCGAGACGCGACAGATACATCTCCGTGAGCTCCGTCGACGTGACCTGGCGCGTTCGGATCATCTCCGCCAGGTGCGTCACCGGCCAGAACGCCATCTCCTCGATCCGCGACGGTGGTTCGAGCTCGCGCGGGCGGGTATAGCGGAAGACCGTCGACTCCGTCGGGTAGCGCTCCCAGGGCAGACTCGGCTCGAACTGGAGGGCGGGTGCGACCGAGTTCGGGATCGAGACGGACCGAAGCTCCTCGTACCCTTCGCGCGTGCTCGTCAGGTCCTCGACCATCAGGTCGAGCTCCTCGTCCGTGAACTCCAGCCCGGCCAGACCTGCCGCGGCGGAGATCATCGATTTGGTGACCGCGTCTTGCGCCGCGCCGGCCGCGCCGAGCTTCGAGGGGAATGCGGCGGCCGCGACGCCCATGGCCGACAACGAGGTCATGAACGCGCGTCGATCGACGGTCGCGGTCTGGTCCGGCTGCGAACTCGGGTTTCGACTCATGTGCTCGCCCTCTCCCCGCCTATTCGGCGGCCGTTGAAGCATCGCGCAGTCGGTAGCGTTGAATCTTCCCGGTGGCGGTCTTGGGCAGCTCCGACACGACGTTGATCCAGCGCGGGTACATGTACGGCGGCAGTCCCTCGCGGCAATGCGCGACCAGCTCCGCCACGAGCTCGTCGAGCGCCGAGGGCCCGCCGACCGCGTCGCGCAGCCCGTCGGTGAGGACGACGAACGCCTCGGGCTTGGTCAGCTCGTGCTCATCCTCGCGCCCGACCACCGCCGCTTCGAGGACGGACGGATGCTCGATGAGGCGCGCCTCGATATCGAACGGCGAGCACCAGATCCCGCCCACCTTGATCATGTCGTCCGCGCGTCCCTGATACTGGAAGTAGCCATCGTCATCGCGAACGTACTGATCGCCGGTCCGCATCCACCCGTCGACGAACGTGGCCGCATTTCGCTCGGGGTGGTTCCAGTACCCGGGCGTGATCGAGTCGCCGCGGATCTCGAGCTGCCCCGTCTCGCCGTCCTCCGCGATGTCGCCCGATTCGTCCACGACGCGCGCCTCGTACCCGGGGACGACCCGCCCGGTCGTGCCCGGTCGCACGGCGCCGCTCCGGTTCGAGATGAAGATGTGGAGCGCCTCGGTCGAGCCGATCCCATCGAGGATCTCGAGCCCCGTCGCCTCTTTCCAGCGCCGGAAGAGGTCCGGGGGGAGCGCCTCGCCGGCCGACACACACAGCCGGAGCGAGCCGAGATCGGCCCCGGCGCCCCCGTCGAGCGCCGCCAGCTGCGCCGCGTACAGCGTGGGCACGCCGAAGTAGGCCGTGGCCCGCGACGCGCCGATCGTCTCGAACGTGGTGTCGGGTGTGGGTCGCCGCTCGTCCAGAATCGAGGTCGCCCCCACGTGGAGCGGGAACGTCATCGCGTTCCCCAGCCCGTAGGCGAAGAACAGCTTGGCGGCCGAGAAACAGCGATCGTCCTCTCCGAGTCCGAGGATGCCGACGGCGTAGTGCTCGCAGGTCGCGACCAGGTCGCGGTGGCGGTGCGGGACCCCTTTCGGCCGACCCGTCGTCCCCGATGAATAGAGCCAGAACGCCGCCTCGTCCGGGCCCGTCGCGGCGACCTCGAGCTCCGAGACGGCGTCCGCGACATCGGCGAGGAACCCGTCCTCGGCGAGCTGGAGACCCTGAGCGCCGGTCCGGGCCGAGGCCAGGGCGGGTACGACTTCCGCCGCGAACTCGGGCGAGTACAGAACCGCGCGGCACGCGGAGTCCCCGATCATGTGCGCGAAGTCATCCGCCCGCAGCATGAAGCTCACGGGCACGGGGATCAGGCCCGCCTTGATCGCGCCCCAGAAGAAGTAGAAGAACTCGGGGCAGTCCTTCACCACCATCAAGACGCGATCCCCAGGGGCGAGCCCAAGGTCCAGGAGGGCGCGTCCCGCGCGGTTCACGTCGGCGCCGAGCGCCTCGTAGGACACCTCGACCCCGCCGGACACGATCGCCGGTTTCGATCCCCGGTCCTCACGGAGGTGACGGTCCACGAACCACGCGGCCGCGTTGAACCCGGAGCCGTACCGCAGCTCGGCGGGCCGCGTCGAGCGATCGATCGTCAACGTTGGTGTCGCCATGGTCTGTAGATGCGCCCTCGGGCCGCCGCCGTCGAGGGCTTGCGGTCCCCCGAGCGGGACCGGCACCGTGGCCCCGTCATCGATTCCGTCTCCGGAGGAGCCCCGTGATGTCGCAGAGCCGCCTGTACCCGCTCGTCGTCGCCCTCGTCCTGCTCGCCATGCCGACGGTCGCCCGAGCGCAAAGCAACGACGTTCGCGTGACCGTGTCGGAAGGCACGAACATGGCGGCCGCGGTATCGCCGGACGGCGCGCGCATCGTCCTCGACCTACAGGGGACGCTCTGGGTGCGCGAGGAGATGGGCACCGAGGCGCGGGCGATCACCGACATGTACTACGATGCGCGGCAGCCGCAGTGGGCGCCCGACGGAAGCCGCATCGTCTTCCAGTCGTTCCGCGACGGCAACTGGCACATCTGGTCGATCCGGCCCGATGGCACGGACCCCATCCAGCACACCAAGGGCCACTACGATCACCGCGAGCCGCAGTACTCGCCGGACGGGCGCACGATCGCGCTCTCCTCGGATCGAGCGGGCAACTACGACGTGTGGGTGCTCCGGCTGGAGGACGGGGAGCTGTTCCAGGTCACCGACGCCGAGACACACGAGTTCACGCCCTCCTGGTCGAGCGACGGCGAGGCGCTGACCTACGCCTCCTCGCGCGATGGGGGGACGATCCTGGTCCGACGCGGGGAGCGCGGCGCGGAGGAGGTCGTCGCGCGCGCCCGTGGCGCGACGTCCCCCGCCTGGAGCCCCGACGGACGCCTCGTGGCCTTCCCCGCGGTCGGTCAGGGGCAGACCGCGCTCCACGTGGCCGAGCTCGGCACCGGACCGGACGCGGAGCCCCGGACGCTCAGCCGCGCCGGCGATGACGTGTTTCCGTTCCGACCGCATTGGCGGTCGAGCGCGGAGCTGCTCTATACATCGGACGGCGTCATCAAGACCGTCGATCTGGAGGGGAACCAGGGCGCGGGCATCGCGTTCTCGGCCACGTTCGAGTTCAGCCGGCCCACCTACGAGCGCCGCGTCCGCGACTTCGACGCCTCCGGGCCCGAGCCCGTCCGCGGGATCGTGGCCCCGGCCGGCTCACCCGACGGACGACAGGTCGCGTTCGGGGCGCTCGGCGATCTGTGGCTGCTCGATATCGGGGACCCCACGCCGCGCCGTCTGACCGACGACCCGTTCGTCGACGGGTTCCCGGTCTGGTCGCGCGACGGTCGCCGGCTCGCCTGGGTCTCCGATCGGAACGGGTCGCTCGATGTCTGGGTGCGCGACATGGACACGGGCGCCGAGCGTCAGATCACGTCGCTCCAAGGCGGCGAGGTGGCCCCGGTGTGGTCGCCCGACGGCTCCGAGATCGTCTTCACCTCCGTCATGGGGTTGGGAAGCCAGCTTCGGCGGGTCGATGTCGCGAGCGGGGAGGTCCAGACCCTCCGCGCCGATCTGTTCGCCCCGGGCCGCGTCTCCTGGTCGCCGGACGGCTCGATCCTGGCCATGTCCGCGCTCACGCAGTACTCGACCCGGTTCCGCGAGGGGAGGAACGAGATCCTCCTCATGCCGCTCGATGGTGGCCCGGACCGCCGGGTGACCGCCGACGAGCACCGCGGGATGGGCGTGCGCGCGCTGGATGGACCCGTCTGGTCGCCCGACGGACACCTCATGGCCTACGTCACCGACGGGGTGCTGTGGACCGTGGCCGTGGACCGGACCGGAACCCCGATCGGTCCCCCGACGCGGCTCACGAACCACCATGCGGACGCGCTCTCCTGGGCCGGCGACTCGCGCTCGATCGTGTATCAGACCGTCGACGGTCTCCGTCGCGCCTGGCTGGACGACGGTCGGATCGAGGAGATCCCGCTCGAGCTGACGTGGCAGCGACCCGAACCCGAGCAGACGAGACTCGTCGTTCACGCCTCGCGCGCTTGGGACGGCACGTCCGACGAGGCCGCGCGGAACGTCGACATCATCGTCGTCGGCAACCGGATCGAGTCGGTCGTCCCGCACGACGACGATCACCACGCCGGTCGGGTGGTCGACGCGGGCGACCATACCGTGCTGCCCGGTCTGATCGACATGCACTCGCACATGGGGTACGGGCTGGGCGAGGCGCTGGGCCGCATCTTCCTCTCCTACGGCGTCACGACGATCCGCGATCCGTCGTCCGACTCGTACGACATCCGGGAGCGGCGCGAGGCCGTGGAGACCGGACGACGGGTGGGCCCCCGCGAGTTCGCGACCGGGCGCATCATGGACGGGAACCGGATCTACTACTCGATCGCGTCGTCGCTTGGACCGAACGGCCACCTCGAGCTCGAGCTCGATCGGGCCGAGCGGCTCGGCTATTCGCTGATCAAGACGTACGTCCGGATGCCCGATCTGATGCAGCGCCGGATCATCGAACACGCCCACTCGATCGGGATTCCCGTATCGAGCCACGAGATCTACCCCGCGGTCGCGCACGGGGCCGACCACGTCGAGCACATCTCGGGGACGAGTCGGCGCGGCTACTCGCCCAAGGTCACGGCGATGTACCGGACCTACGACGACGTGATCTCGCTCCTGAACGCGTCGGGGATGACGATCACGCCGACTATGGCGCTCATGGGCGGGTGGTGGAAGGTGGCGGGTGAGGACCCGGATTGGATGGACGACGATCGCATGCGACAGCTCCTCCCGCCGGGCGCGATCGAGCAGATGCGCGATGTGGCCGTCGCACGGGGTCGAGTGGGCGGGCTCGAGTCGCTCCTGGCCGACGCGGGCGAGACGATCACGCGGGTCGTGCGGGGCGGGGGTCGGGTCGTCGCGGGCACGGACTCGCCGATCATCCCCTACGGGGCGGCGCTGATCGCCGAGGTCGAGAACTACGTGTGGGGCGGTCTCACCGAGGTCGAGGCGCTCCGCTCGGCGACGTCCGTCGCGGCGGGTGCGCTCGCGATGGAGGGCGAGCTCGGCACTCTGAGCGGTGGCGCGCTCGCCGACATGTTGATCGTCGAAGGCAACCCGCTCGACGACATCTCCGATCTGCGCCGCGCTCGCTACGTCATCAAGGACGGTCGCGTGTTCACGCTCGAAGAGCTCCTGGAGCGGCCTCGCGCGCTGGTCCCGTGAGCCATCCCGCGTAAGGGACGTAACGGTCGCCGACGCGGATGACCGTCGGGCCCGGGCTCTGGAAGCACGACTGCGTGAACCCATGTAACTTGTGACCGACCAGGGCGCATGGGCCGGCGAGGGTGGCCCGGAGATCGGAGGGGGGGATGAAGATGAGCGAGATGCGCGTCGCGAGAATCCAGGCCAGAGCACGGTGGAAGCGACACGTCCGCCTCCGCGCGATCGCTCCGCTCGCGGCGCTGGCCTGTGTCGCGGCGGCGCCGGTCGCCGCGCAGTGGCAAGAGGGCCCCTCGGTGCTCACGCTGCTACCCGTCGTGGGCTCGATCTCGGTCGGCGGCGAAGTGTCGGGCATGCTCGACGAAGGCGACTACCTGGCGGGCGGACGTCGTGTCCAAGCGTTCGAGCTCGAAGGGACGATGGGCGACCCGCTGATCGTCGACCTGGTGAGCGATGACTTCGACGCGTACCTCACGCTCGTGGGCCCGGGAGGGATGGAAGTCGAGACCGACGACGACGGCGGCGGCGCCTGCAACGCCCGGATCTCGACCTTCCTCGAGGAGACCGGGACGTTCCGGGTCGTCGCTTCCTCGCTGTCGGGCGAGACCGGGTCCTTCGTCCTGACCGCCGATCGTCGGCAGGGGCCAACCGCCTCGGGCGACTGCGGTGGCGGTCTCTACGGGGATAGCGAGATCCTCGACATCATCGGAGACCTCGAGCCGGAAGGCACCCTTTCGCTCGACGGAACCACCTCCGTCGACGGCGAGCTCTCGGGCTCGGACGCCGCGATGAACGATGGGAGCTACGTCGAGGCGTGGCAGGTGCACGGCGCTGCGGGTCATACGGTGTACGTCGATCTCGCTTCGCGCGCGTTCGACACGCTTCTGTTCCTGATCGAGCCGGATGGGGGCGACTACAGCTCGGACGATGACTCGGGCGGCGCGTGCAACTCCCGAATGACGATCACGCTCGCGGACGAACCGCACACGGTCGTGGTGAACTCGCTCTCACCCGGCAGCACGGGCCCGTTCACGCTCTCGGTCTCGGCGTCGGAAGGACCGCAGGCGACCGGATCGTGCCCGGGGGTACTGGATCGGTTCATCCGCTAGTGCGGCGAGGCATGGCCCCGCACCGCCTCCTCGATCGCAGCCGCTGTCGGCGCCGGAGTCTCGGGAGCCGACCGGAGGAGCCGGACCAGGAGCCGTGGGTCAGCCTACGCCGATGAACCCGACGAGGATGGCGAGAACGGACACCGCGCTGATGATCCATACGATGACGTCGCGGCGCTGGAGTATCACGTGTGTGGTGAGGATGGCTCCGATCGGGGCAGCGAACACGTAGACCGATGCGAACGTGAAGACGAGGTCGCCGAAGAACCCCCTCATCGATATCCCGTCCGATGTACCGATCCCCGACGCCTGGATGACATCGAGCAGCGTGAACAGGATCGTGAACCACGCCCCGAGCTGCATGTAGAGCCGCGCCTCGGCGCGAGCGCGCCTGCGGAACAACGCGGTGACGAAGCCGAAGATCGGACGAAAGGCGAGTCTCAACGGACCGCCGGGGTCGTTCGTGTAGTAGAAGAGCCGTAACCGGTGGCTCCATCGATCGAACCCGCGCAACGCGGGGATCGTCGCGAGCGCGTCCCAACGGGCCCCCAAGTTCGTGATCGCGATCAGCGCCAACACGGCGATGATCGGCTCGGGATTGCCGCTCGTCCGCGTGATCGCGCCCATGCCGACCCCGGCCGTCAGGACGACGATCAGGTCGCCGATCAATCGGGCGCGACCGCCGCGCTTCGCGACCCAATCCGGGAACGGCGGTAGCGTGGCGCCGCGCAGCGGCGGCATGAACGCGAGCGAGCGCGGAGGGAGACCCGTGGCTTGACGTTGCAGCTGCTCTTCGTTGAAGCGACGCGCCATTCGCTTGATCAGGAACAGATCGATGAACCACCAGAATCCGGCGCCGCCGATCGTGAACATCATGAGCAAACCGGTCGCGGGTCGGTCCAGGTAGAATCGGTGACCGCCCATGAGCCCCGTGGTCGCCCATAGGGCGAAGGCGATGCCGCGTCGCTTGCGGGGGTAGCGATACAGATCTTCCAGAACGGCGCGAGAGAAGTCGAGGTCGCGTCCGCCCGCCCGGCCGTCCGGGCGTTCTGCCCGAAGGCTTTGGGAAATCTCGAGGGTGTCGCCCTCCCGACCGGGCTCGCTCGTGTCCCAGCGAGGGCCGTCCTTCTCTGCCCCACCCGGATTCCGCATCTGTGTCATATCCGTAAACTGGGCGTTCGCGCGCCCGACTCAAAGCGCCTTCATCACGGCCACTCGACGATCGGCCGCCCCCGCGGACGCGCTGGCGTGGATCTCGCAAACGCTTCGGTTCGAGCCGGTTCGGGCCGACACCTCGTATGGGTACCGAGGCGCGAAGGTTTCAATCGCTACAGGGGGAGACGAAGGATGGGGTGGAGCGACGAGGCGAACGCGGATCCGAAGGTCATCTCGATCCGGCCGTGGCTCACGCCGACCCTCGTGCCCGAGGCGAGCCCGCGCGAGGCTACCGTCATCCCCATCCCGACCGAGGCGATGACGCGCCGCGAGCGACGCCGAAGAGTCCCGAAGACGTATCTGCTCGTCGGGGGGCTGTGCTGGGTGGTCGTCGCGCTCCTCTAGAGTGCGACTAGAACGCGACCGGTTCTTTGAAGCGGCCGTAGACGCCCTCGAGCGCCACCCGGATCTCACCCAACGTCGCGTAGGCCCGGACGGCGTCGAGAAGCGGCGGCATCAGGTTCTCATCCCCGCGAGCGGCGGCTTCGAGCCGCGTCAGCGCCCCGGACACCGCGTCCGCGTCCCTCGCCTCGCGTAGGTCCGCGAGCCGCGCCTCCTGCGTCGTGGCCGCCTCGTCCCCGATCTTGAGGATCTCGAGCGGCGTCTCCTCGTCGTCGACGAAGCGGTTTACGCCGACGAGCGTCTGGATGCCTTCCTCGACCTCCGTCTGGAACCGGCTCGCCGAGGCCGCGATCTGGGCCTGGAAGTACCCGGACTCGATCCCGGCGACGACGCCTCCGATGTCATCGATCTCGGCGAAGATCGCTTCGGCCTCTGCTTCGAGCTCGTCGGTCAACGCCTCGACGTAGTAGGAGCCCGCCAGCGGATCGGTCGTGTTGGGCACGCCCGTCTCGTACGCGAGGATCTGCTGGGTTCGAAGCGCGATCTTCGCCGCTTCCTCGGTCGGGAGCGCGAGCGTCTCATCCATGGCGTTCGTGTGGAGCGACTGCGTGCCCCCGAGGACCGCGGCCATGGCTTGATAGGCGACGCGGACGATGTTGTTGTGGGGCTGCTGAGCCGTCAGCGACACACCCGCGGTCTGGGCGTGCGTCCGCAGCTGAAGACTCTTCGGGTTCCTGGCGCCATATGCGTCGCGCATACGGCGGGCCCAGATCCGGCGAGCGGCTCGGAATTTCGCGATCTCTTCGAAAAAGTCGTTGTGCACGTCCCAGAAGAACGAGAGCCGGGGCGCGAAGCCGTCGACGTCGAGACCGCGCTCGATCCCCTGCTCCACGTACGTGAAGCCGTTCTTGAGCGTGTAGGCGAGCTCCTGACCCGCGGTCGCTCCCGCCTCGCGGATGTGGTAGCCGGAGATCGAGACCGTGTGGAAACGGGGCGCCTCTGCCGCGGACCACTCGAAGATGTCCGTGATGATCTTGGGCGCGGGCTCGGGTGGGAAGATCCACGCGTGCTGCGCCTGGTACTCCTTCAGGATGTCGT
>JAKSCH010000420.1 GCA_022360695.1 Gemmatimonadota bacterium | reverse complement strand
CCGCCCCCCGCTTTATCCGAGCCCGATGTCGGATCGGCGCCATCGGCCGCGGCGTCGACCTCCGGCTCGTTCGCCTCGGATCCCGTCTCGAGACCCTCTTCGTCCGTTCGGTCCGTCGGTTTCGTCACGTTCGTCCTCTCCACTCGAATCGGTCCGCGGAGCCACCGAGTCCGACTCCACCGAGCCCTTCGGGGGCAATTCACATGCCCCGCTCGGACCGCGTAACTGTCGTTCCCATCGACCAAAACGGCGGGTCGGCCGCCGATCAGGCGGGGCGAAGCCGATCGACGCGATCCGGCGCTGCCAGTTCGGCATGTTCGGGGACCGGGATCGGTCCGTGGGGCCAGCCCATCCTCGCTTGACCCCTGCCACGGCCCGAACTAGCCTCCACCCGGCTGAGCCAGCCGTTCCGAGCGGGATGGCCACGCCGCCCTCAGAAAGCGCGGAGGACTCCCAATGTCGGACCACGACGCGGGCGCAGACGGCTTCCGCTCCTACGTCCCCGCATCGCAGACGCTCCCGGAGATCACGGGGAAGGCCATCGTCCTCGGCATCCTGCTGTCGGCGGTGCTCGCGGGTGCGAACGCCTATCTCGGTCTCAAGGTCGGCCTCACGGTCTCCGCGTCGATCCCGGCCGCGGTGATCTCGATGGCGATCCTGAGGATGTTCCGCGAGCACAACATCCTCGAGAACAACATCGTGCAGACCGCCGCCTCCGCGGGCGAGTCGTTGGCGGCCGGCGTGATCTTCACGTTCCCGGCGTTGATCCTGCTTCGACACTGGGCCGGGTTCCCGTTTCTCCCGACGATGGGGATCGCCCTCTGCGGTGGCATCCTCGGCGTGCTGTTCACGATCCCGCTGCGTCGGGCGCTCATCATCGAGGCCGACCTCCGTTTCCCCGAGGGCGTCGCGACGGCGGAGGTGCTCAAGGCGGGGGCCGAGGGAGGGTCGGGCGCGAAGCTCATCGCGCTCGGCGGGATCGCCGCGGCCACCCTCAAGCTGTGTCAGACCGGGCTCAAGGTGGCGGCCGGCTCGGTGGAGGGGGCGCTCACGGCGGGCCGGTCGGTCTTCGGGTTCGGGACCGACTTGTCGCCCGCGCTGCTCGGCGTCGGCTACATCGTCGGGCCCCTGGTCGGCGCGCTGATTCTGGCGGGCGGCCTGATCTCCTGGCTGTTCGGGATCCCCATCTACATGGCGGTCGCCGATCCGGCCACGGTCGCCGACATCGTCGATGGCGCGGATGGGTATGGCGCCGCGCAGGCGATCTGGAGCGCCCGCATCCGGTTCATGGGCGTCGGGGCCATGGTGGTCGGGGGCGTCTGGGCCCTGGTCTCGCTGCTCGGGCCGATCCGGGACGGCATCCGCTCCTCGCTCGAGGCCGTGCGCGCGGCTCGGAGCCCGGACGGCGGGGCCGACATCCCGCGTACCGAGCGCGACACGCCGATCAACGTCGTGGGGATCGGCACGATCGCGCTCGCGATCCCGATCCTCGCGGTCTTCATGCTCGTCGTCGACCGCTCGGAGCTCGGGATCACGCCCGGTCTGTATTGGGGGGCCCTCGCGCTCGGGACCGTCTTCGCGATCACGGCCGGGTTCCTGTTCGCCTCGGTCGCGGGGTACATGGCCGGCCTCGTCGGCTCGTCGAACAACCCGATCTCGGGCGTGACGATCGCGACGATCCTCACGATCTCGTTGATCCTCTATATGCTGTTCGGGTCGCAGATCGACTTCACGGTCTCGGGCCCGCAAGCGCTCTCCGCCGCGGCGACGGCGATCCTCGTGGGTGGCGTCGTCGCCTGCGCGGCGGCGATCGCGGGCGACAACATGCAGGACCTCAAGGCGGGACGGATCGTCGGCGCGACCCCGTTTCGACAGCAGATCATGCAGGTGATCGGCGTCGTCGCCGGGGCGCTCGCCATCGCGCCCATCCTCGGCTTGCTCTACGAAGCGTATGGGCTCGGGGGGAGCTTCCCGCGCGAAGGGATGGACCCGAACGAGATGCTG
>JAKSCH010000471.1 GCA_022360695.1 Gemmatimonadota bacterium | reverse complement strand
GGAGGGCGGGGACGCGTGGGCGCCGTGGAGCGACATGTTCAGCGAGATCCAAGACGCCGTGAGCGGTCTGGCCGATGGAGCGCTACGGGGCGTCGTCCCGGGCTCGGGGCGTTTCCCGCGCTACGACTTCGTCGAGCTCGCGGATGGGGGATATCGACTCCTCCTCGATCTCCCCGGGCTGGAAAAGGGCGATGTGGACGTGTCCGTCGCCAACCGCGAGCTCGTGATCAGCGGAGAGCGCGCTCGACCCGAGCTGCCCGTGGGCGCCGAGATCCAACGGAGCGAGCGGATCTATGGACGGTTCCGTCGCGCGATTCGCATCCCGGGCGACGTCGACTCGTCGGCGATCTCCGCGAAGATGCGCGACGGCGTGCTCGACGTGCTGCTGCCGCTCAGCGCCGCGGACGCGCAGAGCATCCGGGTGGAGTAGACCGATGATCCCCGTCGACCGGCTGACGGTCAAAGCCGCCGAGGCGCTTCGTGACGCGACGCTCGCGGCTCGCCGGGCCGAGAACCCGACCGTCGAGGATGTCCACCTTCTGGAGGCGCTGCTTCGTCAGGAGGGGGGCGTCGTCGTGCCCGTGCTCCAGAAGCTGGGGGTGGACGTCCCCGATCTGGAAGCGCGCGTCGAGGCGGCCGGAGCCAAGCTGCCCGTGCAGTCGGGCGCCGCGCCGGCGCCGAGCCGCGAGCTCGACCGCGTGTTCGACGACGCCGACGCGGTGGCCCGAGACATGTCGGATTCCTACGTCTCGACCGAGCACCTGCTGCTCGCCTTGGCCGGAGACGCGGCTTCGACGACATCGAAGCTCCTCCGGGAGTCGGGCGCCGAGCCCGTCGGGCTCCGGGGTGCGGTCGAGGAGGTGCGAGGACCGCACCGGGTCACCGACCAGGACGCCGAGGCCAAGTACCGGGCGCTCGAGCGCTATGGGGTCGACCTCACGGCGCAAGCTCGCGCGGGGAAGCTCGATCCCGTCATCGGTCGAGACGCCGAGATCCGTCGGGTCATGCAGGTCTTGTCTCGACGGACCAAGAACAACCCCGTGTTGATCGGCGAGCCGGGGGTCGGAAAGACCGCGATCGCGGAGGGGCTCGCCCAGCGCATCGTCGCGGGCGACGTGCCGGAGTCGCTCAAGAACAAGCAGCTGATTCAACTCGACATCGGCTCGATGCTCGCGGGCGCGAAGTTCCGCGGGGAGTTCGAGGAGCGGCTCAAGGCCACGCTCAAGGAGATCACCGAGTCGGGTGGACGGTACGTCGTGTTTCTCGACGAGCTCCACACGATGGTGGGAGCGGGCGCGGCCGAGGGCGCCGTCGACGCCGGGAACATGCTCAAGCCGGCGCTCGCGCGGGGACAGCTTCGCCTGGTGGGCGCCACGACGCTCGACGAGTACCGGCTTCACATCGAGAAGGACCCCGCGCTCGAGCGTCGCTTCCAACCGGTCGTCGTGGGCGAGCCGAGCCTGGAGGAGACCGTCGGGATCCTTCGCGGTCTCAAGGAGCGCTACGAGGTACACCACGGGGTCCGTATCACCGATCCCGCGCTCGTCGCGGCGGCTCGACTGTCGGACCGCTACATCGGTGATCGATTTCTCCCGGACAAGGCGATCGATCTCGTCGATGAGGCGGCGTCCCGACTTCGCATCGAGATCGACTCGATGCCCGAGGAGATCGACGAGGTCGAGCGCCGGCTGACGCAGCTCGAGATCGAGCGTGAGGCGCTCAAGGAGGAAGAAGACGCGCGCTCCACCGAGCGACGCGCCGAGCTCGAGCGCGAGCTGAGCGCGGCTCGTGAGACGCTCGCCGGTCTGAAGGCGCGTTGGCTGACCGAGAAGGAAGCGATCGAGACCGTGCGCCGTCTGAAGCGCGAGATCGAAGAGCTGGGGGTCGAGGCGGAGCGGGCCACGCGGTCGGCCAACCTCCAGCGCGCCGCCGAGATCAGCTACGGCGAGGTGCCGAAGCGTCGGGCCGAGCTCGAGACGGCCGAAGCGAAGCTCGCCGATCTCCAGGAGGACGGCTCGTTTCTCAAGGAAGAGGTCGGGGCCGAGGACATCGCCGACGTGGTGGCGAACTGGACCGGTATCCCCGTGGCCCGGATGCTCGAGGACGAGAAGGAGCGTCTCACCAAGCTCGAGGACCACCTGCACCGGCGGGTCGTCAACCAGTCGAGCGCGATCGCGGCGGTGGCCAACGCGGTGCGAAGGAGTCGCGCCGGGTTGCAGGACCCGAACCGACCGATCGGGAGCTTCATCTTCCTGGGCCCGACCGGAGTCGGGAAGACCGAGACCGCTCGCGCGCTCGCGGAGTTTCTGTTCGACGACGAGGCCGCGATGGTCCGCATCGACATGTCGGAATACATGGAGCGACACGCGGTCTCGCGGCTGATCGGCGCGCCGCCGGGGTACGTCGGCTACGAGGAGGGCGGACAGCTCACCGAGTCGGTTCGTCGGCGTCCGTACAGCGTGATCCTGTTCGACGAGATCGAGAAGGCGCACCCCGAGGTCTTCAACGTGCTGCTCCAGATCCTGGACGATGGGCGTCTGACGGACGGGCAGGGGAGGACGGTCGATTTTCGAAACGCCGTCCTCATCATGACGAGCAACATCGGGAGCGCCCGGATTCTCGAGCGCTCGGAGGCGGACGCCCCGTGGGACGAGATCGAGCGCGAGGTGCGCGAGGCGCTGCGTGGAAAGTTCAAGCCCGAGTTCCTGAACCGCGTCGATGAGACGCTCGTGTTCCAGCCGCTCACGCGCGAGCACCTCGCATCCATCGTCGAGCTGCAGCTGGGTCGGGTGGCCGAGACCCTGGCGGATCGCGACGTGGGGATCGAGGTGAGCGACGAAGCCCGTCGACGCATCGTCGAGGTCGGGTACGAGCCGGCGTTCGGCGCGCGCCCGTTGAAGCGCGCCATCCAACGGCTCATCACCGATCCGCTCGCGATGGCGTTTCTCGAGGGAACGTTCGACGAGGGCGACACGATCCGGGTCGAGCTGGCCGCCGACGGCGAGCGGTTGGCGTTCCGCCCGTTTCGGTCTTCTTCCGATGATGACTCGAGCGTGACCGGGAAGCATGGCGTCGACGCGGGTCACGGATCGCTCGAAGCCGAGCGAGGCGACGCGGCGGCGGAGGCCAGCGAGGGAGAGCTCGTGAGCTGAGCTTGGAGCCCGTCGCATCCGGTGTTAGCATCGAACCGCGGCCGGTTCACCGACCGGACCGCGATTCACATCGGGTTCGACGGGGAAGCACGGGAGGTCGAGGATGAGCGTCAGAACCGAAGCCGTTCGGATGGGCGTCGGCATGACCCTGCTCGCGGGCGTCGGCTTGGCGGGGTGCGCGTCCGGAAGCGGCGGCAGTCCCCCCACGATAGAAGAGGCCTACGGAGCGTTGTCGGCGGAGTCGGCGGTAGGCCAGTTCCTCGACGCGGCGAAGCGCGCCGACTATCAGCTGATGTCGCGCCTGTTCGGCACCACCGATGGTCCGGCCGAAGAGGATCTCGGTCGCATCGAAGTCGAGCAGCGCATGTTCGTGCTCGCGTCGTTGCTGCGACACGACTCCTACGGCCTTCGACCGATGGGGATCACCGAGGCCGAGGGAAAAACGCGGGTCATCGCCGATATGGTGGGGACGAGAAACGGGAGCGTGAGCGTGCCGTTCATCGCCGCGTCGAGTCGGGGTCGCTGGTTCGTCGAGCGGATCCTCACGGACGCGCTGACCGGACGTTAGACGAGGCGATCGACGACGCCTCGCGCGCATCGCCGGTAGACGTCAGCGCGTCCGGCTCCGACGATAGAGACGGTGTAGCGTCGCCGGTGCGACACCCGAGCGGTGCGCCGCCCGGAGCACCCAGTGGAGGAGCGCCGTCCGAACGAAGCCCCGGCGTTCCCAACGTCGGGGAGATGTGAGCGCGCGACTCTCGATCGGTCGGAAGCGCCCCGTCCGCTTGAGGGCTCGGACGAGCTCGACGTCGTCGAACAGCGGGATCGGCGGCACCCCGCCCGCCCGCTCGTAGGCGACGCGAGATGCGAAGATCGCCTGGTCTCCGGTCGCCGTTCGCCACACGCGGGTTCGCCAGTCGATCCCGCGCTCGAGCCAGCGATACCGGACGTCTCGCTCGGATCCGCGTATCGCGAGACGGAGACACCCGGAGTCCAGCCCGCGAGCGAGCGCACGCCGGATCGCAGCGCCGGCGCCCGGTTCGAGCCATGTGTCGGCGTGGAGCAGCACGATCACCTCCCCCGACGCGACGGCCGCACCGGCTCGAAGCTGGGCGCCGCGGCACGGGTCCGATCGGAGCGTGCGGGCGGACGCCGACGCGATCTCGGTCGTGCCATCCCGGCTCCCCCCATCGACGACCACGACTTCGACATCGGGGGCGAGGGCGCGGCGGGCCCGCGCGATCGTCTCGGCGATCTCGCTCGCTTCGTCCAGGGTCGGGATGACGACCGTGAACGCCGGGGCGCGATCGTCCGGCGCCCGGCTCACGGCGTGTCGGGTTCCTCGCGGAGCTCGAGGAGGACGCCGTCGTTGGCGCGGGGGTGGAGGAAGGCGACACGGGTCCCGCCCGCGCCCGTCCGGATCCTCGGCTCGATGACCTCGGCACCCGCGGCCTCGGCGTCGCGAAGCGCGGCATCGAGGTCCGAAGCGCGGGCACAGACGTGGTGGATGCCCGGTCCTCGTCGCTCGAGGAACTTCATGATCGGGGACGCGGCGTCCAGCGGCGCGATCAGCTCGATCCTCCCGGCGCCTTCGCCGAAGAAGGCCACCCGAACCCCCTCGGCCTCGATGGTCTCCTCGCCGGTCGGGGCTCGACCGAGCAGCGCGGCCCAGCGAGCCGAGGCGGGCGCGAGCGAGTTGACCGCGATTCCCACGTGGTCGATTATGGGCCGCGCCCGAGCGCCGTCTTCGACCGCGTTCGGGAACCCGGATTTGTTACCTGTCATGGAGCTCTCGGATTCGAGGAGTACGGGTCCGAGCGACATCGGCTTCGCGGACGGCAACGTATTCCGAGGCTCCGGTAGCAGCTAGCGGGACCCGCGCACGATCTCGACGGGTCCGAACGAGGCAGCGAGGGAGGATGAGAGATGAGTGAGGCAGAAGGGACCGCGACGCTCGAGATCACGGATGCGAATTTCGCGGATGAGATCGAGGGGTCCGACGGTCTTTCGATGGTAGACTTCTGGGCGGAGTGGTGCGGCCCTTGTCGGTTGGTCGGCCCTGTCGTCGAAGAGTTGGCGAACGAATACTCGGACCGCGTGAAGATCGGCAAGCTGGACGTGGACGCGAACCCCGAGACGGCGTTTCGGTTCAACGTTCGGTCGATCCCGAGCATTCTGTTCTTCAAAGACGGGGAGCTCGTGGACACGGTCGTCGGGGCCCTGCCCAAGGCTTCGTTGGAGGAGAAGATCTTGGCGCACGTGTGACCGGGATCCGCGTCCGGCGAACAAGACCCCGCGCCCTCCGGCCGTCAGGTTCGGGGGGCGCGCTCGTTTGGGAGTCACGGTGAGCGGGACGCTGTTCGTTATCGGTACGCCGATCGGCAACCTCGAAGACATCTCGACGCGCGGGGCCGCGACGCTGCGAGCCGCGGATCTCTGTCTCGCGGAGGACACGCGCCGAACGGCTACCTTGATGAGACACGTCGGATCGAAAGCGACGCTCCGGTCGTTGCACGAGCACAACGAGCGATCCCGGATCGACGACGTGCTGACGCGGT
>JAKSCH010000481.1 GCA_022360695.1 Gemmatimonadota bacterium | reverse complement strand
TCGGCTACTTCGCCCTCACGTCACGATACGGCGACTCGGACGACTTCAAGACGTTCGTCGACGAGGCCCACCGACTCGGGCTCGGCGTCATCCTCGACTGGGTGCCCGGCCATTTTCCCACCGATGGGCACGGGCTCGCGCGATTCGACGGCCGACCGCTGTTCGAGCCGGCGGATCCGCAGCGCGCGATCCACCCCGACTGGGAGACCGCGGTGTTCGATTTCGGGCGACCCGAGGTCGTCTCGTTCTTGATCTCGAGCGCTCGCTTTTGGCTGGAGGAGTACCACCTCGACGGGCTCCGCGTGGACGCCGTCTCGTCGATGCTCTACCTCGATTACTCGAGGGAAGAGGGGGAGTGGGAGCCCAACGAGCTCGGCGGTCCCGAGAACCTCGAGGCCGCGGCGTTCGTGCGCGCGCTCAACGCGGTCATCCGCGAGCACTGTCCCGGAGCGCTGATGTTCGCGGAGGAGAGCCGGACGTGGCCGGGGGTCACGGATCCCCTCGAGGAGGACGGCCTCGGCTTCGATTTCAAATGGAACATGGGGTGGATGAACGACACCCTGCGCGTGATCGAGACCGCGCCGTTCCGGCGTTCCGAAGAACACGAGCGGCTGACGTTCTCACTCCACTATGCGCACGACGAACGTCACGTGCTCCCGCTGTCGCACGACGAAGTCGTCCACCTCAAGCGCTCGCTGTTGTCGAAGATGCCCGGCGGCTACGACGACAAGTTCGCGGGTCTCCGCCTGTTGTTGGGGTACATGTGGACCCACCCCGGGGCGAAGCTCCTGTTCATGGGCGGGGAGATCGGGCAATGGGCCGAATGGAGTGAAGCGCGCGAGCTCGATTGGGATCTCCTGAGACACCCGGCGCACGCTCGCATCCAGGACTGGGTCCGCGCCCTCAACACCGCGTACCGTGACCTGCCGGCGCTCCACGCGCTCGATCACACGCCCGAGGGTTTCGAGTGGGTCGATGTCCACGACGCCGAGCGCAGCGTGCTGAGCTATCTCCGCTGGGATCACGACTGGCAGGACTGCGTCTGCGTCGTGGCGAACTTCGCGGCGACGCCGTGGAAGGGCTATGTCCTCGGGGTTCCGAGCGCGGGCGAGTACGAGATCGTGCTCGACAGCGCGGCACCCGAATACGGGAGCCGGCGAGCGCTCGCGTTGCGAGGGGCGGCCGCGGCGAAGCCGCATGTCGGTCGACCGGCGCGTCTGGTCCTCGATCTGCCGCGGCTCGGCTTCGCGGTCCTGCGACCGACCGTCACTCCGGCGCGAGCGAACGTCTAGTGTGGTGTATCAAAAGTCCCTTGACCACCGAGAGTGGTGAGGCGCCCGCTCGCCAAGGCGCGAGAACGAAGGCGTAGCCATAGCTACGTCGAGATCGAGCAACGCCGGCGAGCGGGATGCATCGCCGCTCGAATGG
>JAKSCH010000019.1 GCA_022360695.1 Gemmatimonadota bacterium | reverse complement strand
TGTAGGGGTCGACGAGCACGAGCTCCTGTAGGTAGCCCGGCTGGTTCGGCGCGGCCCACGACTGGTACGCACCCCAGGCCAGCAGCACGGCGAGCGCCGATGCCGCGGCCCAAAGCGAACGCCGGGGCTCTCTCTTCAGGATCCACGCGAGCGGGAGCGCCAGCAGGATCGTCAGTCCGGCCGTCCGCGTGGCGAACGCGGCGGCGGCCGCCAGGATCGCGAGTAGCGCGCCTTTCGAGTCATCCCGCTTGAACGCCCACAGCGCCAGCAGGACCGCCAGCGTGAAAGGTGCCTCCGAGAGGATGTAGTGCCCGTACTCCAAGAGCGTCGGGTTGATCGCCAGCAGTCCGGCCGCCAGTAGCGCGGGACGCGGTCCGGCGTAGAGACGTCCGAGCCGAGCCGTTGCCCACACCACGAGGGAGGTGCAGGCCAGCACCGCGAGCTTCGAAGCCTGAACGGCTCCCAAGGCGGCGAGCATCGCGGGGAACAGCGGTGGGTATTTGGCGTGTAGCGGGGCCCCGGGCAGATAGAGATCGCGGTATCCCGCTCCGCTTCTCAACGCGTCGCCCAGGATCAAGTAGCCCGCGTTGTCGCCCCCCGGAAACAGGGTGGGCTCGTACAGGACCAGCCCTACGACCGCATGGAGGACCGCCAGACCGACCGCTGCCCACCCGAACGACAGGGCGCCCCGCGGTGCGCTCCCCGACAACTCTACGCCCCGCTCGCCGTGGTGCTCTGTGAGGCGTGGCTACCCGCCCTCGAACTTCGCCCAAGCTCCATGAGACTCCTCCACACCCTTAGAGTCCCATGGCGTCATGAATGGTTGGCTCAAACGGCCGATCTCACATCTGACTCACGCGTGGCATCCGGTTCGTCCGTGGTGTGCGGGGCGACGCCGTGTCGGTTCCCTCAGCGGTGGGTGCCTGCGGGTTCAGGGGCCCGCGGGTTCAGATACGAACTCGATGGTTCCCACCCGCGGATCGGAGAGCGACAGGAGATTCGAGCCGGCCGCCCCGACGAAGTCGATCCGAGTCCCCGCGCCATCGGTCCATGACAGGCCCCCGAGATAGTAGAGTCCGCGCGGTAGGATGTCCGAGGCGTGAGGCGATTCGATCCGGACCACGAGACGCAGATCCTCCAGCCGAACGGAGTACGTTACGTCCAACTCCGAGCTGAAGTACTCGCCGACGATACCCGACAGCTCGCGGTCCGCGGCCATCGCCACCCGCTCGAATCGTAGCTGTCCTCGCCCGTCGCCATAGCGGATCGATGGTTGGTCCGTACCGTCGGCCGGCACGAACTCCAGGGTTTCCGATGGGGAAGCACCGGCCCCGACGAGCCGGAACCGACCCGATTCCAGCCTCGTGACGCCGAGGAGCTCATCCCCGTGGTTGAATCGAACCTCGATCGCGTCCTCGCTCGGTGGCTCGTCGTCCCGCAGCGAGAGCATGAAGGCGTTCTCTCCACGCACGTACAAGCCCATGAGGCGCGGTAGCTGATCCAGCGGCGGATTCCAAGCCACGGAGGGCGTCGTCGATCCATCGTCGGCAGGTGACTCGACAGGCGTCGTGTCGGTCGCGTCCAGCCGAGCGTGGTCGAGCTCGACTCGGGGGAGCACCGTCTCGGCGACGGCTACCGCGAGCCGATCCGCCGACGCCTGCCGGACGTTGCAGAGGACGGCGATCGCCATTCTCGATTCCGGGAATCGAAGCAGTTGAGCCGAGTGTCCCGCGTTGCGCCCATCGTGCGATATCATCGCGTGACCGCGGAGCTGCTCGAGCAGCAGCCCGGCAGCCTCGGGAATCGTATCGCCGCCCGCGAGCACGGTAGGCTGGTGCATGTGCTCCAAAACCGCGCGTCCGCCGACTCGCGTCTCGCGAAAGTTGTCGGCCCACCGAAGAAGATCGTCGACCGACGTGAACATCGATGCAGTCGTGACGAACGATCGCTCGTAGAGCCGAAAACCGTCGCTGCCGAGGGCCTCGTACCCGACCGATCGGCCAGGCACCAGTTGGGACAGGTCGGTTTGGAGATAACTCTGTCGCATGCCGAGCGGTTCGAACACCTCCTCGCCCAAGACATCGGCCCACGGCCGGCCGACCAGATTCTCCACGGCCCGAGTCAACAGCCAATAGCCGGAGGTGCTATAGGAGGCATCGGTTCCAGGAGGAAAGAGCAGACGATGCGTCCGCTTCAAGACCGCGAGAATCTCCGGATCGCCGTACGGGCGCTGGCGACCGAATCCAGCGTAATACATGAGGCCCGGGAAATCCGGGATGCCGCCGGTGTGACGGAGCAGGTTCGAAAGCGTGACAGGTGTGGCGAAATCGGGCAGCTCGGGAACGTGCTCACGGATATCGTCGTCGAGCGACCAGCGGCCCCGCTCGTCGAGCAGCGTGACCATGAAAGCCGTGAACTGCTTCGACACCGAGCCCAGATAGCCGGGGGTTTCCGACGTCCAGGGTCGACCTTGCTCGACGTTCGCGAGACCGTACCCCGCTCGCGCCAGTCTCGCTCCATCGATGTCGACGCCGACGGCGCACCCGGGTGAGTCCGATCTGTCCCAGCGAGCGAAGACCGCGTCCAGCTCGAGTCGATCGACCCGCTGCACCGCGCCGAGATGGCCGGCGCCGAGGAGCGAAACGGCCAGTAGGAAAGCTGTAGCTCGGCGTATGCTCATCCGTATTCGCTCTCGACACGATCGGGGGACGGCAACGAGGGCTTGCCCTGTTCGCGACGAACGTCTCGCCGCTGACTCGGTTGAGCCACGAGATCTGCTGCCAACGATGGTCGTGTGTCGTACCGTGCGTCCAATACGCGTTGCATAGCGACACGATTGGGTCACCGTATCGGGTGGGACGTCGAGCGGACGCGACGACTGCGAGGTTTCCGACTCGGAGCCACCCGCTGAACTCCCGGGAGGGCGACGGCCGTCCGGCTGACTAGATCGTGGTAACCAGTCGCAGCAGGAGATCCGGCCGGCGGGGGACTCGGATGCAAAACGTGACACTCAAGCAACTGCGCTACTTCATAGCGGTCGCCGAGGACCTTCACTTCGGCAGGGCGGCGGAACGCCTCGTCGTCTCCCAGCCGCCGCTGAGCCAGCAGATTCGAAAGCTCGAGCGTGCCCTGGGTCACGATCTTTTCTCGCGGAAGCCGAGCGTACGACTGACGCCGGCCGGCGAGGCGTTTCTCCCGGCCGCCCGGCAGGTGCTTACGGGTGTGGATCGTGCCGTCGACCTCACGCGCCGCGCGGCCGTCGGCGAGATCGGGCACGTGGCCGTCGGGTTTGCCGCCTCGGCGGCCGTCTCGGCGCTCCCCGAGATCGTGCGCGCGTGTCGGCAAGAGCTGCCCGATGTCGCGATCACGATGCGCGAGCTCTCGACGGCGGAGCAAACGCGGGCGCTGATCAGCGGATCGATCGACGTCGGCTTCCTGCGCGAACCGAACCCGAACGAAGCCTTGCACGCGGAAGCGAGCATGGAGGAGCCGTTGATCGCCGTGCTCGCCGAAGAGCATCCGCTGGCGAGTCGCCGGACCTTTCCGCTCAGCGAGCTGCAGTCGGAGCCGTTCCTGCTCTTCCCGAGAGCCGTCGCCCCGGGTCTTCACGATCATGTCCTGGCCACGTGCGCCGCTGCCGGGTTCGCGCCGCGTGTGCTTCAAGAGACGCGTGCGTGGCTCACGATCGTCGCGCTGGTGGAGTGCGGGCTCGGCGTGTCGCTGGTGCCGGCATCGTTTCGTCGACTGAAGTGGGGCCGGGTCGCGTATCGAGACCTCGACCCGACCCCGAGCCCCACGAGGCTCGTCCTGTGTCGCGGACCTGCGGAGCCGAGCGCGGCCACGACGAGATTCGTGGCGATCGCTCGCTCGATCCTCGAAGCCGGACCGGCGTAGACGTTTCGCGAATCACGCGTAACCAAAGCTGTATTGGCGGTGGCATCGGCCGGGTGATTAACTGGTCGAGATGTCCCAAGTCGCGAACCGCCGGGTGCACGTGAACGGGCGCTGGCACGAGATCGAAGCCCCGGACGACATGCCGCTCTTGTGGGTCCTCCGTGATCTCCTGGGGCTGCGCGGGACGAAGTACGGCTGCGGTCGAGGTCTGTGCGGCGCCTGCACGGTTCACATCGACGGCGTGCCGGCCCGGGCGTGCGTGACCGCGATCGCCTCTCTCGAGCCTCAGGCGCAGATCACGTCGATCGAAGGACTGGAGGGAGACGTCGCCGCGGCCCTTCGGGACGCGTGGCTGAGCGAAGCGGTCCCGCAGTGCGGCTACTGCCAGGCCGGTCAGATCATGTCGGCCGCCGCACTCCTCAGGCGGAACGCAGCTCCCTCCGTCGCGGAACTGGGCCGGGCGTTGAACGGGAATCTCTGTCGCTGCGGCACCTACGCGCGCATTCGACGCGCCGTGCTGCGGGCCGCGGATCGAGTTCGCGATGCCGATTGAGCCGGGAGCCGGGCGCGCGGCCGATGGGGGCGACGCGGCGCTCGAAGTCGGGCTCCACACTCGGCGCGGCTTCATGGTGGCGCTGGCGTCCGCGAGCGGCGGGCTCCTGGTGGGGATGCCGGTCTTCGCTCGTCGATGGTCCGATTCGCAGGCGCACCCGGGGCGTGGCGCGGACCTCCCTGCGCCGCCGTCCACGGAGCCGCGCAGGTTCCGGCTCGACCCGTTCATCGAGATCACCCCGTCCGATGAGGTCGTGCTGTACGCACCATGCCCCGAGATCGGGCAGGGAGTGCGTACGTCGCTGTCGCAGATCGTCGCCGAGGAACTGCGCGCCGATTGGTCGCGAGTGAGGCTTCGCCAAGCGTCCGCAGGTGACGAATTCGGCCCGATGACCGTGGGCGGAAGCGACAGCGTGGCCGACTATTGGGAGCCTCTGCGCGTGGCCGGGGCGGTCGCGCGCGACCGGCTGATCGGGGCCGCGGCCGAACGGTGGAGCGTGGGACGGGACGAATGCGAGGCCGAGGCCGGCGTCGTCCGTCATGAGCCCTCCGGTCGCACCGCGAGATACGGAGAGCTCTCCGCCCACGCGGCTCGGCTGCCGATCCGATCCCCGGCGGGCCTCACGGAACCCGAGGGCTTCCGCCTGATCGGGCGCTCCGTCCCACCCGTCGATACCCGCGCGATCACGAGCGGAACCGCCGTCTACGGCATGGACGTCCGGCGACCGCGGATGCGCTTCGCGGCCATCGCCAGACCGCCCCGGCCCGATGCCGGGATCTCCGCCAGCGACGTGGCCGCCGCCCGTGGGATTCCAGGCGTGGTCCGCGTGCTCGAGACGCCCGGTCGTGTGATCGGAGGCCAGCTGTATGGCGCCGTGCGCGGCGGCGTCGCGGTCGTCGCCGACAACACGTGGGCCGCCATGAGGGGCAGAGAGGCGTTGAACGTCCGGTAGACCGTGCCGAGCCGCGGTGACGACAGCGCCGACGTACGCGAGAAGATGCAGGACGCCCTCGATCGCGCGGATGCCATGACGATTCGCGACGAGGGAGATGCTCGTGCCGCCCTGGACGCCGGCCCGCGTCGCCTCGACGCGGAGTTCGAGCTGCCCATGTTGGCGCACGCGTGTCTCGAGCCGCCCAACTTCACGGCCGACTTCCGCGGCGACGCGTGCGAAGTGTGGGGTCCTACGCAGGACCCGAGATACCTGCGACAGCTCGTCGCGGCCGCCGTCGGACTCTCGGAGGAGCGCGTTCAGGTCCACCCTTCGCTGGCGGGCGGAGGGTTCGGTCGCCGTCTCGCGGTGGACTACGGCGTCGAAGCGGCGCTCATCTCGAGGACGCTGAGAGAGCCGGTTCAGGTGGTGTGGACGCGCGAGGACGACCTTCGCCACGACTACTATCGCACTCCGAGCCTTCACCGCGTGTCCGCAGCCGTCGGGCCGGGCGGAGAGGTCTCGGCTTGGTGGCATCGCTTGGTCACGGCGCCTCTCGTGGCGCACTTGGAGACGGCCGACCGACGGGATCCCGGTACTCCGCTGGCGCTCTACGACGTACAGGGGGCCGCGGACATTCCGTACGCGATTCCCGCGATCAGGGTCGACCACGCCGCCGTCGATGTCGGCATTCAGATGGGGAGCTGGAGGTCTGTCTCTCACTCGTTCAACACCTTCGTCGTCAACGCCTTCGTCGACGAGATCGCGCGGTTCGTGGGTGAAGACCCTCTGGCGCTTCACCTCCGTCTTCTCGGCACGCCTCGTGTGGCCCGCATCGAGCTTCCGCTTCCAGGTCGTCGCGGCAGACCGACGCTCGATATCGTGAGGCTGCGAGCCGTCCTCGAGAAAGCCGCAGAAGCGTCCGAGTGGGGGCGGCCGGTGGGGCCGCAACGAGGCCGCGGCATCGCATGTACGCACTACAAGCGCAGCTATGCGGCCCACGTGGCGGAGGTCACGGTAGAGCCGGGTGGCGGAGTCGGCGTGGATCGGGTCGTCTCGGTGTTGGACTGCGGGCGCGTGGTCAATCCGAGCGGCGCGAAGGCCCAGATGGAAGGCGCCGTGATCGACGGGCTGGCGACGGTCTTCAAGTGGGCGGTCACCCTCGACGAAGGGGGCGTCCAACAGAGCAACTTCCACGACTATCCGCTCATCCGTTTCTCGGAGGCGCCGAGGATCGAGACCCATCTGATGGAGAGCTCGGAGGATCCATCGGGCGCGGGCGAGCCCCCGTACCCCTCCGTCGCGCCCGCCATTTGCAACGCGATCTTCGCCGCTACGGGGAGGCGCGTCCGGCACCTGCCGATCGGACCGCGACTCGCGGAGAGCGTTCGGTGACGCGGTGATCGTGGATCGGCATACGACCGTCGCCGCGGGTTTCCAGAACGGCACGTGGCCTCGAGCTCCACGCCGAGTCCGGCGGGTCGCGCCCGTCTCGGCTTTCGTGCTCGCCGCCAGCCTGGCTCTTCCAGGCTGCGGCGCGGGCGGGGGAACGGGACCCCGTCCGCAGTCCGTCGGCTTCGAGTGGATCGTACGGCTCCACTCCCCGTTCGGCCGCGAGGGGGCGGCGGCGATCGAGCTGAC
>JAKSCH010000243.1 GCA_022360695.1 Gemmatimonadota bacterium | reverse complement strand
GGCACCCGATCGTGCTCGGCGAGCGGATCGTCGCGGAGGACGCACCGACCATCCTCCTCTACGGCCATTACGATGTGCAGCCCTCCGAGCCGGACGATCTGTGGACGAGCCCGCCGTTCGAGCCCACCGAGCGCGATGGGAAGCTCTTCGCCCGCGGCGCGGCGGACGACAAGGGCCAGGTCCACATGCACCTAAAGGCGCTCCAGACGCGTTTGGACGTCGGCGCCGAGACGCCCGTCAACCTGAAGCTCGTGATCGAGGGCGAGGAGGAGATCGGGAGCCCGAACCTCGACGCCTTTCTGACGGACAACGCGGAGCGGTTGTCGTGCGACGCGGTGATGATCAGCGACACCGGGATGTTCGCGCCCGACGTGCCCTGCATCACCACCGGGCTGCGCGGCATCGTCTATACGGAGATCAACGTCCACGGACCCGCGAGCGATCTCCATTCCGGGAGCTTCGGCGGGGCCGTCGTGAACCCCGCCAACGCGCTGGCGAAGATCCTGGCCGGTCTCAAGGACGACGAAGGTCGCGCCACGATTCCGGGCTATTACGACGACGTGCGGGACATCACCGATCGCGAGCGGGCGGATCTGGACCGGCTTCCGATGGATGAAGAGCGGCTGCGGACGACCGTGGGCGCGCCCGAGCTGGGCGGCGAGTCTGGGTTCGGCGCGCTCGAGCGTCTCTGGTACCGACCGACGCTCGACGTGAACGGGCTCCTGAGCGGCTTCACGGGCGAGGGATCGAAGACGGTGTTGCCGTCGCGCGCCATGGCGAAGGTGTCGATGCGTCTCGTCTCGGATCAGCGACCGGCGGACGTGGTCGAGGCCTTCGAGCGACACGTTCACGCGCTCGCCCCGAGCGGCGTGCGGGTCGAGGTCAGGCGGTTTCACGGTGGAGAGCCGTGGGTGGCGAACGCAGAACACCCGATCTTCGAGGCGGCCAGCTCGGCGCTCGAGGCCGGGTTCGGCGCGCGCCCCGCGTTCATCCGCGAAGGCGGGTCGATCCCGATCGTGCAATCGTTCGAGGAAACGTTCGGAGCGCCGGCCCTACTGATCGGGTTCGCGCTCCCCGACTGCAACGCGCACGCACCGGACGAATCGCTCGACCTCGGCGTCTACCGGCGGGGGATCGAAGCCTTGGCGAACCTCTACGGCACGATCGGCGAAGCGTTCTAGGGCGGCGTTCGACCGAACGGTTCGCTTGCCCCTCACCGTGATGTGGACAAAGGGCTTCACCGTCCTACCGTCTGGTGTCTTGGCGCTGAGCGGTGGCATCGTCTCAAACAGCAACGCGGTCCATATGTTCGGGCCGAGAGGGGAGCTGATCAGCAGCTGGGGAGACACCCCGATGACGCAGCAACCCCAGGCGCGTTGGATCGGATCCGGCGGACCTCTCGTCGCCTCGGTCTACGACGAACTCCTCTACGCCCAGGCAGCTCCAGTCGTGGTGATGCGGCGACCCGCAGAGACCATCGGCAGCTCCATTCACGGGGACACCGTATACGCCGACCGGATCTGTTTACGAACCCCGGTGATGATGTGATCGTGGAGCGGGTCGTAGCCGGCGAGCAGGTTCGGAGCTATCGCGGCGCCTTCCCGCAGGTACATGGGCTTTTTCCGCAGCGTCGTGCCAATCCTCACATTTTGCCAACCGCGAGCTCGGTCGTGATGTCGATGCTCCCCTCGAGGCTCCGGTAGATCGGGCACTTGGGCGGGTGGACCTCGAACGCCCGCCCGATCGCCTCCGTATGCTCGGCCCCCGCCTTCAGCGTATACCGGATGTGGATCCGCTTGAGGATGAGCACCCCATCCTCGGTCTCGACCTCGCCCTCGGCCTCTCCGACCAGGTGACCCTCGCTCGCTTTGACGCCGCGCGCTTCCAGCGCGCCCCCGAAGGTTCCGGTCATTCACCCACCGGCGGCGGCCACGACGTAGTCGATCGTGGTCGCGATCTCCCGCTCGGTGTTCACGCCGTAGTGAGCCGCGACGGCGCTGTGGACGCCGAACTCCACCAGACCTTCCGTCGCCGGGAGCTGCGCGGTTCGGTACGGACCGTTCTCCCGCACCACACGGACTCGCGATCGATAGACGACAGCACTCATGGGCTAGGCTCCTCTCCGAGGATCTCCAGGAAGTTGATGACGACGCGGTGCGTCAGACCCCAGATCGTGTCCCCCGCGAACACGATGGACGGGAAAACGCGTTTCTCCCCGTGGCGGTTCCAGGTGAGCTCCGACCGCGCGGCGGGATCGGCGAGCGTCGCGAGGGGAATCCAGTGGTGATACTGGACCTCGTGATTCGTGCGCACCTCGTGGGACACGGCTCGCCAGGCCACGAAGGGGGAAACCACGATCGAGGGGAGCCCTCTGCCGAGGGGGTGGATGTCATCCAAACGGCCGAGGAAATCCGCGCGCTCGAGCGGGACGCCGACCTCCTCCAGCGTCTCGCGCCGCGCGGTGTCGATCAAATCCGTGTCGCCGGGGTCGCGATGGCCACCCGGGAGCGCCATGTGTCCGGACCACGGATCGCCGACGACTTCGGCCCGGCGTACGAACAACGCCTCGGGACCGGCGTCGGTGGGACGGAGGATCATCACGATCGCGGCGCGCCGCTCCCTCTCGCCGGGCGCCACGAGCCGCGGCGGGACGCGCGACAGCGCCCCTCGAATCACCGAAACACCCGGCAGATCGATCACCGTACCCCCTCCTCGGCCTCGGTGAGCAGCCGCTCGTAGCTCTCGTAACGGCGCACGGTCACGAGCCCTTCGTCGAGCCCGGCCCGCACCGCGCAGCTCGGCTCGGACCGGTGGCGGCAATCCGCGAACCGACACGACTCGCTCAGTCTCGAGATCTCGACGAACCCCCGGTCGACATCCGTCGGTGCGATCCCCCAGAGCGCCACGTACTGGAGACCGGGCGTGTCCGCTACGTACCCGCCGGCGGGGTAGGGATAGAGGGCCGAGGCGACCGTCGTGTGGCGGCCGCGGCCGCGGCGTTCGCTGATCTCGCCCACCCGTAGACCGAGCCCGGGGATGAGCGCGTTGAGGAGGCTCGACTTGCCGACGCCCGATTGGCCCGTGAGCACGGTCACGCGGTCGCTGAGACGCGCGGCCAGCTCCTCGACGCCCGCCCCGGTCTCGGCGCTGGTCACCAGCGTGTCGTATCCGAGCCCGGCCACATCGCCGAGCGGCGTGGCGGGCGCGCTCGCGGCTTCGGGCCGAGCGGTGGCGAGCTCGGTCTCGGGCGCGAGACCGAGCAGCTCGGCCTTGTTCAGGACCAGCAGCGGCCGGAGCTCGCTCAGCTCCGACAACGCCAGCAGGCGATCCACCATCGACAGGTCGGGCTCGGGAGCGGTGGCCGCCACTACGATCGCCACCTGATCCACGTTGGCGACGATGACCTGCTCACGTCGTTTCGAGACGCCGTGACGGGTGAGAGCGCTCTCCCGCGGGAGGAGCCGCGATATCCGGGGCTCCCCTTCGATCGACTCGATCTCGACGAGATCGCCGACCGAGACGATCCGGGCATCCTTCTGCTTGACCCGACCCCGAAGCGAGGCTTCGACCACCTCGTCCGACGTGTCGACATGATAGACGCCGGCCGCGACGCGAAGGACCCGACCCGTTTGAAGCGAGATGGGCGAGGCCCCTATTCGGAGGGCGTCGCCGGAGACGTCGAGCCCGCTCCATCGTCCACGAGCTCTTCAAGGCAGTTCCAGCCCAGCAACGCGCATTTGATGCGGACGGGGAACTTCGACACCCCCGCCAGCGCCCGGAGGTCGCCGAGATCCGCGTCGGCCAGGGGCGACGGATCGCCGTGCAGGAGCCGGGTGAACTTCGCCGAGAGCTCCGCCGCCTCGCCTAGCGTCTTGCCGATCACCCTTCCGGTGAGCATCGAGGCCGAGGCCTGGCTGATCGAGCACCCGCGCCCGAGGAACCCGGCCTCGACGATCTCGGACCCTTCCACCCGGAGCAGCAGCTCGATCACGTCCCCGCACAGCGGGTTGTTCATCGTGATCGTATGCGTCGGCTCCTCGAGCGCCGTCTTGTTTCTCGGTCGTCGGTAGTGATCGAGGATCACTTCCTGATAGAGCGAGTCGAGCGACGCGGGGATCGCGCGATCCGTGGCACCGGGCGTGGGTGTGTTCGACTCGTTCATGTCATCACGATAGACCGCCGAAGACACGGGCCGCCATCCTCAGCCCTTCGATGAGCGCATCCACCTCCGCGCGCGTGCTGTAGAGGTAGAAGCTCGCGCGCGCCGTCCCGCTCAGACCGAAACGATCCATGAGCGGTTGATTGCAGTGGTGACCGGCGCGGATCGCGATCCCGTTCTGATCGAGAATCGTCGAGAGATCGTGCGGGTGGATGTCGCCATACGTGAACGAGAACACCGAGGTGCGATCCTCGCGCGGTCCGTACAGCGTCAGCCCGTCGACCTCGTCGAGCCGGGCGAGCGCGTAGGCCGCCAGGTCGTGCTCGTGCGCAGCGAGGCCGTCGAAGCCGAGCTCCGACAGGAAGCGCACGGCCTCACCGAACCCGATCGCTCCCGCGATGTTGGGGGTGCCCGCCTCGAACTTGTGCGGCACCGCGGCCCAACTGGATCCGGCCGTCGTGACCTCCGAGATCATCTCGCCCCCGCCTTGATAGGGCGGCATGTCGTCGAGCAGCTCGCGTCGTCCCCACAGCGCGCCGATCCCGGTCGGTCCACACATCTTGTGCGCGCTGAACGCGTAGAAGTCGGGTCCGAGGCCCTGGACGTCGATCGGCATGTGGGGCGCCGCCTGCGCACCGTCCACCACGGTGATTGCGCCGGCCGCTCGCGCACGCTCCGTGAGATCCGACACCGGATTGATGGTGCCGAGGCTGTTCGAGACGTGCATGAAGGCGACGATCTTCGGTCGATCCTCGAGCGCCCGGTCGAAGTCCTCGAGATCGAGGGTGCCCTCCGGCGTGACGTCGACGAATCGCAGCCGCGCCCCCGTCCGCTCCGCGAGCAGCTGCCAGGGGACGAAGTTCGAGTGGTGCTCCATCTTCGTGAGCGCCACGATGTCGTCGGCGCCGACGAACCGCGAACCCCAGCTCGCCGCGACCAGGTTGATCGACTCCGTGGTTCCCCGCGTGAAGACGACCTCGTCGGAATCGGCACCGATGTGATCGGCGATCGTCGCCCGGGCGTTCTCGTACGCCTCCGTCGCCTCCGCGCTCAGCTGGTGCGCGCCTCGATGGACGTTCGCGTGCTGCTCCCGGTAGTAGCGGTCGATGCGGTCGAGCACCCGTAGGGGTGGCTGAGCGCTCGCAGCCGAGTCCAGATACACGAGCGGGTGCCCGTGGACCTCGCGAGACAGGATCGGGAACTGCGCGCGCACGGCCTCGATGTCCCAGTCCGCCTCGGTCGCGACGGCGGGATCCGAGCCGCCGACGGATGGCGGTGGTGCGAGGTGGGAACGATCGGCTTCCATCATTCTCGTGGCCGGGTTTCGAGGGCGCCGCCGGGTCAATCCAGCGCTACGCGCACCTCGCCATCGTCGATCTGGACCTCGAACGTGCGAACGGGCATCACGGCCGGAAGCGCCCTCGGCGCACCGGTCTCGATGTCGAACCGCGCGCCGTGGAGCGCACACGTGACTTCGCTGCCGACGAGATCGCCGCTCGACAGCGGGAACTCCTCGTGCGAGCAACAGTCCTCGAGCGCGTAGATCGTCCCCTCGCGGTTGATCAGCACGACTGCGGTTCCGCCGATCATCACGCCCTTCATTCCATTCTCGGGGATGTCCTCCAACCGGCTGGCCGGGACGAACTCGCTCATAGCCCGATCTTCTCCTCGATCGTCTCGCGCACCCGAGCGCGCACGCCTTCCATGGGCAGTCGCTCGAGCACCTCGTCGAAGAACCCGAAGACGAGCAGTCGCTCGGCCTGGCGGCGCGTGAGGCCCCGGCTCATGAGATAGAACATCTGCCCCTCCTCGACCTGACCGATGGTCGCTCCGTGCGAGCACCGCACGTCGTCCGCCTCGATCTCGAGGTTCGGGAGCGCCGTGGCGTTGGACCCCTCGCTCAGCAACAGATTGCGGTTCGTCTGATACGCGTCGGTGAGCTGGGCTCCGACGTCGACTCGGATGACCCCGCGGAACACACTCGACGCCTCGTCGGTCAGCGCGCCCTTGAACAGGAGATCGCTGCGCGCGTTCGGCGCCGCGTGGTGCTGCAACGTGTGGTGGTCGAAGTGCTGATCGCCGTCGCCGAACCACAGCGCGAGCATCTCGCTGTCGCTTCCCGGCCCGAGCAGCCGGCTCGACACTTCGCAGCGAGAGAGAGCTCCTCCGAGCGCCACGTTGAACGTGACCAGCCGCGCGTCGCGCTGCGCGGCCACGCGCTGTGTCGAGAAGTGCTTGACGCCGCGTCCGAAGCGCTGGAGCGCGACGTACTCGACGGACGAGCTCGCGTCTCCGTGGACCGTGGCTCCATGGAGCGAAAGCGATTCGCCGTCGAGCTCCGGCGACAGGAACTCATCGATGACGGCGGCCCGCCCCCCCGTCTCGGCGTACACCAGCGAGTGCGTGGCCGTGAGCGTGCCGGGCCCCTCGATCGTCCGAAAGCAATGGACCGGCGCGCCGAGCTCGACGTCCTTCGGGACATAGAGCAGATACCCGCCCGTCAGAAACGCGAGGTGGAGCGTCCAGAGCTTCTCCTCCGCCTCGGTCGGCGTCGTCGAGAACAACGCGCGCTGGAGCAGCTCTTCGTGCGAGTCGATGGCCTCGGCGAGCGAGCACAGCACCACGCCCGCCTCCGCGAGCTTCTCGTCGAGCTCGACGTGGACGACGCGGCCGTCTCGCTGGACCACGATCCCGCTCCGCTCACCGGAGCGCGCCAGCACCCGACGGACCTCGGTCGGCAGATCGTCATCGGGAAGCGCCGCCGGCGAAACCGCCGAGAATGCACCGAAGTCGACCTCGGCGAGGTCCGTGTATCGCCACTCCTCGGATCGCTTGGTCGGGAAGGGGACGTCCGAGTATCGCTTCCAGGCTCTCGTGCGCTCCGCCGTCAGCGCCTCGGGCTCGCTCAGCTCCCGGGCGAACGAGATGAAGTCGGTCGCCACTAGCCCACCGAGCCTTCCATCTCGAGCTCGATCAGTCGATTGAGCTCGATGGCATACTCGAGCGGTAGCTCCTTGGCGACCGGCTCGATGAACCCGCGAACGATCATCGCCATCGCCTCCGCTTCGTCGATCCCGCGGCTCATCAGATAGAAGAGCTGCTCGTCGCCGACCTTCGATACGGTGGCCTCGTGACCGATCGACGCGGTGTTCTCATCGATCTCGATGTACGGATACGTGTCGGTTCGGGACGTCTCGTCGAGCAGCAGCGCGTCGCACTCGACGTTCGACTTCGCGCCCGTCGCGCCATCGTAGACCTTGCACAGCCCGCGATACGACGCGCGCCCCTCGCCTCGCGAGATCGACTTCGACGTGATCTGCGACGTCGTGTCCTTGGCCGCGTGAACGACCTTTCCACCGGTATCCTGGTGCTGACCATCGCCCGCGTAGGCGATCGAGAGGATCTCGCCATGCGCCCGGTCGCCCACCAAGAAGCACGACGGGTACTTCATCGTCAGCTTCGAGCCCAAGTTTCCGTCGAGCCACTCCATCTTCGCGTCCTCGTGCACGAGCGCCCGCTGCGTGACGAGGTTGTACATGTTGTTCGACCAGTTCTGGATCGTCGTGTAGCGGAAGCGCGCGCCCTTCTTGACGATGATCTCGATGACGCCGCTGTGGAAGGAATCGGTGGAATAGATCGGGGCGGTGCAGCCTTCGACGTAATGGGCTTCGGAGCCTTCATCGGCAATGATCAGCGTGCGCTCAAACTGGCCTTGATCGGCCTGATTGACGCGGAAATAGGCCTGGAGCGGCATTTCCACTTTGACGCCCGGCGGGATATAGACGAAAGAGCCGCCAGACCAAACCGCGCCGTTGAGGGCGGCGAATTTGTTGTCTTCGATGGGGATGACCTTGCCGAAGTACTCGCGGAAAAGGTCGGGGTGTTCCTGCAGCCCCTGCTCGATACTCTTGAAGATCACGCCCTGCTCGGCGAGATGCTCCTGGATGTTGTGATAGACCATCTCGGATTCGTATTGCGCGCCGACGCCGGCCAGGAACTTTTG
>JAKSCH010000257.1 GCA_022360695.1 Gemmatimonadota bacterium | reverse complement strand
GACCCACTGCGTGGGTACCCCCTCGATCTCGACGTAGCTATGGCTACGCCTTCGTTCTCGCGTCTTGGCGAGCGGGCGCCTCACCACTCTCGGTGGTCAAGGGACTTTTGATGCACCACACTAGAGCCGTCGGGACGGCGGGTGTGCCCGTTCGGCTGGCGGCGGTTCTCGTCGCGACGGTGAGCTGCGCCGACGCCGCGCCGCCGCGCGACCCGGATCCGGGCGTCCCGCTCGAGGTCGCGGAGTCGCGCGCCCGAAACGTGACGGACCTGCGCTACGAGCTCGGCTTCACCATCCCGGCGGATCGCTCCGAGCCGATCCTCGGGGAGGCGCTGATCCGCTTCGAGTGGTCCGGGCGCACGGCGCTGCCGCTCGACTTCGCCGCCGCGCCCGAGCAGGTGCGGGCGGTCGACGCCAACGGCGAGCTGCTCGATCTGACGCCCGTCAACGAGCACCTCGTGATCCCCCGTGGATCGCTCCGACAGGGAGCCAACGCGATCCGGGTGTCGTTCGTGGCCGGTGACGGGTCGCTCAACCGGAACGACGAGTTCCTGTACGCGCTGTTCGTTCCCGATCGGGCCCGTTGGGCGTTTCCCGTCTTCGATCAGCCGGACCTCAAGGCGCGGTTCAGCCTGCGTCTCGATATCCCCGGCGACTGGGTGGCCGTCTCGAACGGCGCGGAGCTCGAGCGCCGAGGCGTGACGCGCCCGGAGGGCGAGCGGCGACTCTACCGGTTCGCCGAGACCGAGCCGATCTCCACCTACCTGTTCGCGTTCGCCGCCGGTCGGTTCGAGATCGAAGAGTCCGAACGAGACGGTCGCACGATGCGGCTCTTCCACCGCGAGACGGACCGCGGGAAGGTGACGCGGAATCGCGAGGCGATCTTCGACCTCCACGCGAAGGCGCTCGCCTGGCTCGAAGCGTACACGGCGATCCCGTATCCGTTCGGCAAGTTCGACTTCGTCGCCGTGCCGTCGTTCCAGTACGGTGGGATGGAGCACCCCGGCGCGATCTGGTATCGGGCGTCGAGCCTGTTTCTCGATGAGTCGGCCACGCAGTCGCAGCTGCTCGGGCGCGCCGGCGTGATCGCGCACGAGACCGCGCACATGTGGTTCGGCGATCTCGTCACCATGCGGTGGTTCGACGACGTTTGGATGAAAGAGGTCTTCGCGAACTTCATGTCGGCGAAGATCGTGAACCCGAGCTTCCCCGAGCTCGACCACGAGCTCCGCTTCCTGCTGTCGCACTATCCCGCCGCATACGCGATCGACCGCACCGAGGGCGCGAACCCGATCCGGCAACCGCTCGAGAATCTGAACGAGGCCGGCACCCTGTACGGCGCGATCATCTACCAGAAGGCGCCGATCGTCATGCGACAGCTCGAGCTCATGGTGGGGGAAGACACGTTCCGGGACGGACTGCGGGAGTACCTCGACGCGCACCGCTTCGGGAATGCGACCTGGCCCGATCTGATCGACGTGCTCGACCGCCGATCCCCGCTCGACCTCCGCGCGTGGAGTCGGGCGTGGGTGGAGGAGCCGGGGCGTCCCACGATCACGACCGAGCTCGTCCGCAGCGGGCCCGGCGAGGGCGAGGCGGTCCCACGGGGCGGCGCGCGCGTCACGTTCCGGCAGGAGGATCCCCGCGGTCGGGGGCTCCGCTGGGACCAGCCGCTTCGTCCCTGGTACGGCCCGTCTCCGCTCGACATCGCGGTCGGCGACGCGGCCTCGACCGCGCTCCGGTTCGAAGGAGACGTGGCGACCGACGTGCGGGATGGGCCCCTCTCGTCGTTCGACGCCGTGCTCGCCAACTCCGACGGCGTCGGGTACGGGCTGTTTCGCCTCGACGAGACGTCCCGCGAGTGGCTGCTCGAACACCTGCCCGACGTGGAGCCTCCCGTCACGCGCGCCGTCGCCTGGCTGACCCTGTGGGACGAGCTGCTCGAACGAGCGATCTCGCCGCAACGCTGGATCGAGGCCGCGCTGCCCGCGATCGAAGCGGAGACCGACGAGCTGCTCGTCACCCGCATGTTGGCGGATCTCCGAACCGCGTATTGGCGGTTCCTGACCCTGGAGCAGAGCGCGGAACGGGCCGAGCGCATCGAGACGTTGCTGTGGACCCGACTCGAGGCGGCCGAGCGCGCGTCGCTCAAGGCGAGTTTCCTCGGCGCCTATCGCGCGGTGGCCCGTTCGGAGGCGGCGATCGCTCGGTTGGAGTCGATCTGGCGACGAGGCGGCGGCGTGCCGGGTCTGCCGCTCTCGGAGCGCGACCTCACGGTCTTGGCGCAGTCTCTCGCCGTTCGAGACGTCGAGGGCGCCGACGAGATCCTGGATGCCCAGGCCGATCGAATCGCCAACCCGGATCGACGGGCGCGCTTCGACTTCGTGCGTCCGGCGCTTTCGAGCGACGTCGCGACGCGGGATGCGTTCTTCGCGTCGCTCGCGGATCCCGCGAACCGCGAGCGCGAGCCGTGGGCCCTCGAGGGCGTCGGGTTTCTGAATCACCCGCTTCGCGCCGAGACCGCGCTGCCGCACCTCCGCCCCGCGCTCGATCTGTTGGAGGAGATCCAGCGCACCGGCGACATCTTCTTCCCCAAGCGGTGGCTCGACGCGACGCTGGGAGGGCACGGCACGGGCGAAGCGGCGGAGATCGTGCGTCGGTTCCTGATCGATCGACCGGATACGCCGCTCCGCCTACAGGCCAAGCTGCTCCAGTCCGCCGACCTGGTGTTTCGGGCGGCCGCGCTACGCGACCCGGATCTGCCCCTCGATCGCTGACCCGCGCGGACGGTCAGCTGGCGAGCAGCCAGTCCGCCGCGGAAGCGAGGTCGGGCGCGACATGGACGGGCCGCGTCGCTTCGGGGAGCGGCTCATCCTTCCGGTTCACCCAGACGACCGGGATCCCGAGCGCGGTCGCGGGGGCTACGTCGTGAAACAGGCTCTGTGCCACGTGGATCCAGCCGTCGTACTCCCCCGCCCATTCGCGGCCACGCTCGAAGTGCGGGGCAGCGGGCTTGTAGCTCCGTAGATTCTGCGCGGTGCCGAGCAACGAGAACGTGACGTCGAAGTGCTCGAGGGTCCCCGCGAGCAGGTCGTTGTCGATGTTCGAGAGGATCCCGAGCGTGACGCCGGCCTCGTCGAGCCGTCGCAGTCCGCGGTCGGTGTCGCCGAACGGGGTCCAGGACGGTACGCTCTCGGGCACGCGCGCGGCTCGGCGAGGCTCGGCATGGCCTTCGGCCTCGTAGCGCGCGGCGACGGCCGCCGCGACTTCGGAGAGGAGGTCCCGGTAGGGACGGTACTCGCTCGTCTTGAGCTCGTTCTGTACGTCGTGGAACGCGCCGAGCAAGTCACCGTCGGCTACATTGGTCAAGTCCGGGAAGCCGCCGCGGAGACCGCCCAGGATACCGGTCTCCCAGTCGATCAGCGTGCCGTAGCAGTCGAACGTGAGCAGCGTGCCGGGTCCGAAGGGTCGCTCGATCGGCGCCGAGGTCACCG
>JAKSCH010000165.1 GCA_022360695.1 Gemmatimonadota bacterium | reverse complement strand
GCCGTCGTCGCCTCGCAGAGCCCGTTCGCGGGGAGCCGCGGCGTCCAGGTGCGCACCTCCGAGGGATCCGAGCCCCTCGCGGCCCGCGCGGTCGACACCGCCGGCCCCGATCAGGTGCACGTCGGCCCGAGGTACTTCGAGACGCTGGGGCTGCCGATCCTCGAGGGGCGCGGGCTCGAAACGGCCGATGATCGGGCGACGTCGGCCCCCGTCGCCGTCGTCAGCGCATCGATGGCGCGGGCGTTCTGGCGGGGGGAAAGCCCGGTGGGGGCGTGTCTGTGGATCGAAGCGGAGTCGGTCTGCACGAGGGTCGTCGGCGTGAGCGGCGACGTCCGCTGGAACGGGTTGGGCTCGCCCGCCTCGCTCATCGTGTATCTGCCCGCCGGCCAGCGGGACGACCGCGCCGGGCACGTGCTCGTTCGAACGACCGGGGAGCCCTCGGCGTGGGCGGGGGCGCTGCGGCGCGAGATCCAAGCCATCTCCGCGGACATCCGCTTCGTGGGCGTGCGACCGCTCGTGGGGATCGTGGCGAGCGAAGCCGCGCCGTGGCGTCTCGGGGCCACGCTCGGGAGCGTCTTCGGCGGGCTCGCGTCGAGCGTCGCGATGCTCGGTCTCTACGGGCTGATTTCCTTCCGCGTCGCGCAGGGGCGCCGGGAGATCGCGATCCGCGGCGCGCTGGGCGCTCCTCGACCCGCGATCACCCGACGCGTGCTGGCGGATGGGATGGGTCTCCTCGCGACGGGTCTCTTCGGGGGTCTCCTCGGAGCCGTCGTCTCGAGTCGATGGGTGGCGCCCCTCCTCGTCGACGTACCGAGCCGGGATCCGTCGCTCTACGGGATCGTGACGATCGCCCTCCTGGTCGCCGGCGCGCTCGCGTGCGCGTTGCCCGCGTATCGAGCGACCCGCGTGGATCCCGGCGTGATCCTCCGCTCCGAATAGACCCGTCGTCCGCGCGTCCGCCGAGCTGCGCGGACGACGAGCTCGGTATATCAGTACGAGGCGTATTCGCTCGTACACCCGACCACAACGGCAGGAGCCGAGATGTCACTTCGCATAAACGATACGGCGCCCGACTTCACGGCGGAGACGACGCAGGGCACGATCAACTTCCACGAGTGGATCGGCGAGGGCTGGGCCGTCCTGTTCTCGCACCCGAAGGACTTCACGCCCGTGTGCACGACCGAGCTCGGGGCGGTGGCCGGGCTCCAGCAGGAGTTCGCGGCCCGGAACTGCAAGGTGATCGGGATCAGCGTGGATGGCGTCAGCGATCACGAGGCGTGGTCGAAGGACATCGAGTCGTCGGGCGGGCACCCGGTCACGTACCCGCTGGTCGGAGACCCGAAGCTCGAGGGCGTCAAGCAGTACGACATGCTGCCGGCCGACGCGGGCGACACGTCGGAGGGTCGCACGCCGATGGACAACGCGACCGCGCGATCGGTGTTCGTGATCGGGCCGGACAAGAAGATCAAGGCGACGCTCACCTATCCGATGAGCACCGGCCGCAACTTCGCCGAGATCCTGCGGCTTCTCGACTCGGTTCAGCTCACGGCCACCGAGCAGGTCGCTACGCCCGCCAACTGGGAGGACGGCGACGACGTCATCAGCCTCCCGGCCGTGTCCGACGACGCGGCACGCGCCAAGTACCCGGAGGGATGGGAGCAGCCTCTGCCCTACATCCGCATCGTCCCGCAGCCCGGCACGGACGGGTGAGAGCGGGCCGAGCGGCGACTCACCATTCAGCGGCGATGACGGCTCCGAGGCCGTCGAGCAAAGCGAACCGGGCAGCCCTTCTGCTGCCCGTAGTCGCGAATCCCAGGCCATCCCGGCCGGCCAAGGAGGGAGCATGAAGCGAACGACTCTCAGCGCCTGGGTC
>JAKSCH010000345.1 GCA_022360695.1 Gemmatimonadota bacterium | reverse complement strand
CCTCTACGGTCATACCTGGAACGCAGGCCTCGAAAAAGGGACTCCAATCGAGATTGACGCGCATCTTCCGTCTCGTGGTCGCGCAGAAAACGGACCAGCGGATGTTCGCCTTGATGAGCCACGGGAAGTGGTAGTGCAGCGACGTGACCTGCGAGTCCGGGCACGGGTTCGCGAAATCGATCGGGATCCAGCGCCCCTGGCTGCGCAGAGCCTCGCACGAGTTGAAATCCCAGCCGAAGAACGCGTTGATCGTCAGCGTCATGTCACGAAGCGTCTGCGCCTCCGCGGGACCTACGAAGTCGCGCTCCATCGTGTATCGATCGTGCAGCGGCGCACCCGGGTCGTAGAGCACCGCACGGGTCTGCGGTCCGAGGCCGACGCACCGCACGAACCGGTCGTGGTCCTCGACGCCACGTTGCAGATGCATGACGAACTTGCCGCTCTCCTCGTACGCGGCGCGTAACGCATCCGGCCCATCGATCCGGGACACGCCGCGCCAGCCGCCCCCGTCGTACGGCTTCATGTAGAGCGGATATCCGAGCGATTCGCCGACGGCGCCCAGATCGAAGAGCCGAGCGTATCGCTCCAGCGTGACCTCGAGATCGTCGCTCGGCTCGTACGACTTCGGCGGAGCCAACCACGTCGCCGGGATCGGCAGCCCCAACCGCATCATCGCGCAGTAGGTCGTCTGCTTCTCCATGGACTGGACGCTCCACGGGTTGTTGAACACGTAGAGGTCGTCCATGATGACGGCCTTCTTGATCCACTCTCGCGTCGGGTGGTACCAGTGGGTCAACCGGTCGACCACGACGTCGAAGCGCGTCGGCTGTGCCAGGTCGAACGGCTCGATCGTCACGTCTTCGACGTCGAACCGTACGGTCTCCCCTCCCCATGGGATGCGGAGATCCAGCCGCCGAAGGATCTCGCGATAGGCGATCGGCCAGCACAGATCGGCGCCGAGCGAAAGACCGATGAGTCTCGTCGCGTCAGACATCGAGCGACGTCCGTCCGACGTGCGACGTCACTCGTAGACCATCCACAACGGACCGGGGAACGACCACGAGAGCCCCTCGCGGAGCCGATCCCGCCAGTTCTCCCAGTTGTGGCCGTCGCGCGCCTCCACGAACCGAACGTCGACGTCGGCGCGTCGAAGCACCGGGATGAGCGCGCGGTTCTCGGCTACCAACGGCTCGTACGCCCCCACCGAGACGAACGCCTTCTCGGCGAGCCGGGTCGGACTCGCCCGGTACGCGTTCATCAGCTCGACGATGCGGTCGAACGGCGGCTCGAGCGCACCTCGACCGATGTCGGTGAACGCGAAGGAGCCGGACTGGAGCAGAAGGCGATCGAAGACCCCGGGGTACCGTAGGGCCGTGTCGAACGAGGCCACTGCGCCCAAGCTGGCGCCCAAGAGTCCGCGCCCGTCGGAGGCCTCGATCAGCGGGTAGTCGTCCTCCAGCCTCGGCAGCAGCTCGCGGACGATGAAGCGCGCGTGCGCTTCGTCGCCCGAGTACTCCTCCAGCCGTCGCCGCGTGCTCGTGAGCGCGACGACCATGGCGGGGATCTCGAACCGCGCGATCAGGTGGTCCAGCACGGTCCGCAGGTTCGCGTACTCGAGGTAGTCGCGTCCGTCGTGGACGATGAGGAGCGGATAGCGTCGCGTGCTCCGGAATCCGGCCGGGCGATAGACGCTGACGCGACGCGCCGACCCGAGTGCGCCGCTCTCGACGACGAGCTCGTCGAGATCCCCTGCCGGGACATCCTCGGATGGTACCGCCCAGTCGGGCACCGTATACCCGCGAGCGGTGACCACGGAGTTCGCTCCGAACGGATCACGGGCATGCTGCGGGTTGAGCGCATCCTCGATCCATTGCGAATGCCCGCCGCGGATCACTTCGATCTTGTACTCCACCCGGGACTCGTCGGGTAGCTCGAGCGCGTGGACCCACAGGTTCGTCCCGGGGAGCCGGCGAAACGGCTGTGAGGTCGGGAGCCCCTGGATCCAATGACGAAATCGTACGCCGTCCGCGGCACCCTGATACGCGAAGGTATAGAAGGGCGGCTCGGCGATCGGAAAACGATGCTCGGCCAGAAAGCGACCCGCCGCGGTCGGATCGTTCGCGACGCGCTTCTCGAGCGCCTCGATGGCCGGGGACGTGGGGCCGAGCGCGGACGCGTCGCCTCCGATGCCGTCGAGCTCGGGGCGTCGAATTCGTCTCATGCCGCAGCGACCCGAAACGGGGTGGTGCGCCCGGCGCGATCGATACGACGCGCGCCGGCCCGGCCGCTCCACGACCCGTCCCTTCGGTCGACGCGGACACCGGGATCCAGCAACACGGGAGCGAGCGGGGCGAGTCGACGCGCCAACCGCGCGGCCCGCCGCCGGTCGTCGAGACGCAGCCGATCCGTCGCGTGCGGGAGCGGGATGACGTCGTCGAGCAACCCGAGACCGGCGTCGAACACCTCGGCGTTCCCCGCTCCCCACGGCGGACGATCGTGGAAGAGCACGACCGTCTCGGCGAGCGCCATCGCGCCGGCCGACCAGGCGACGACCGTCCGCTTCTCGAGAGGCTCGTCGAGCCCGAACAGACGTAGGCGATTGAGGAGCGTCGCGATGTGTCCGCCCGCGATCAGCACCGCGGTCCGATCCTCGAGCAGAGCCCCCAGCGCCTCGCGTTCCCGCCGAACCGCCGACCGCGAGCCGGGATCGAACGCGCGGACGAACTCGGACCGCAGATCGGCGACCCGGTCGAGGTGGTGCGCGTCGAGCGTCCGGATCGCCTCCAGCGCGGCGTCGCGTTCGCCGTCGAGCACGCGTTCGTCGCCGTCGATCGCTTCGAGCCGGACCAACGCCTGGACCTCGCCGCTCAAGCGAAGGTTGTATGCGCGTCGCAACAACTTGAGCCGGGTCTGAAGCTCCTTGTGCGCATCTCCGAGCTCGGGATCGGCTTGGACGACCCGCTCCGCCCGTCGGTAGAGCGCGAGATCCTCGACGCGCGGGGCGAGGGCCGGGCCGAGAATCGACGGATCGCCCTCGCGCTCGCGCCACCCGGCGGTGATCGCCGCGATCCGCGGAGCGCTCGAAGCCGGCGCCTCGTCCTCCAGATCGCGAAGCGCGTTCGAGAGCGCCCCCGCGTCCGTGAGCGGACCGAGGAGCACGACCCGGTTGGCGCTCCCCCGTTTGCGGCCGCGTCGGGAGCGTCGAGACCGCGTCACGCGGCTCGCACCGTCACGGCTCGACCGACGGCGTCCAACATCGACCGCAGCTCGTCATAGTCGGGGTGCCGCATTCGGATCCATGCGTTCGCCATGTACCCGGCTTCGACGGGTTGCGTCGGGGTCCCCGGAGGCGGGATGTGCATGTCGATGATCCACTCGCCAAAGCGATCCTCGATCTCGTCGAGACCCGAGTAGCCCCCGATCCGTCCGTCCGCCTCCGGCCGGAGCGTGATGATGCCGGCCGCATATCGGCGTGAGGCTTCCTGACTCGTCCGTCCATGCACGACGCACATCGCCCATTCGCGGTACAAGTCGATGTCGTTGGCGGCACAATACAGATCCCACGCGCGGACACCGGGCGGCCGACACCCGATCTCGGAGAACCTCAGACCCTTCTCGCCGAAGAACCACTCCATGTGCGTGGCCGACGTCTCGATCCCGAGCGCCTCGATCACGCGTCGGCCCATCTCGCGCACTTCGTTGTAGGCTTCGGCCGACTCGATGCGATTGGTGGTGATGAATTGCGGCGAAACGTCCCGCGTGCGCATGGCTTCGAGCACGTTGGGGTAGTAGTGCGTCATGAAGTCGTGCACGACCACGCCGCCGATGGTGAGCGTGTCGTAGAACGCCTCGTGTCCCTCGACGAACTCCTCGACGGCGACGTCCGCTCCGCGGCCGACCCCGAGTCGCGCGAGCAGCCGCCGCAGCTCTCCCTCCTCATCCACTCGATACGTGCCCGAAGCGCCGGCTCCGGAGCGTGGCTTGACGATGAGCGGAAACCCGACCTCATTCGCGAACGCGAGTACGGCCCCTTCGTCGGCCCCTCCCATCGACCGGGCGGTCGAGACGCCGGCTCGGCGGAGGGCCTCTTTCATCGCCGGCTTGTCGCGACACAGGTATGCCGTTCGCGAGGACGTCCCGGGAATCCCCAGCGACTCGCGCACGTTCGCCGCGGGGAGGATGTGCGCCTCGACGGTCGCCTCGAGCCGCTCGACCGGACGACGCTCGTGCATCCACCCGATGACACGACCCAGCTCGTCTTCGTCGCACACCGAGCCGACGTGCTCGTAGTGCGTGAGCCACGCGCGCATCTCCGGCCCCAGCGCCTCGAGCGGCGCTTCGCCGACGGCGGAGACATCGGCCCCGGCCTCGCGAAGACCGCGGACGAAATCCTTCTGGTTCCCGGGGAAGCGGGGCTCTACGAAGACGACGTGCATGAGTCGATGACACCTTCACTTTTGGGGAGGTTCATTGTACAGTGGCCTCCCTCGAAAAGGCAGCCCGCGCGCCCCCGTCTCGGCGCCGCGCGCGTGGGCAACCCGGGACGGTCCATGCTCAACGTCGCATTCGTCGCTCCTTTCTATCTGCCGACTACGCTTCGCTTTCTAGAGGCGACCGCTCGGCTGCCCGACGTCCGGCTCGGCGTCGTGACGCAGGAGCCGCTCGAAAAGGCCCCGGCGGAGCTCCGACAGCGGATCGCGTCGTACGCACGCGTGGAGGATGCGCTACGCCCGGCCGGCATCGAGTCGGGGCTTCAGCGAATCTCGGCGGAGCTCGGGTCGGTCGATCGTCTCCTCGGCGCGCTCGAGGAGCTTCAAGTACCGCTCGGTGAGTTGCGCGATCGATTCGGGATCGCCGGGATGGGAGCCGACGCCGCGCTCAACTTTCGCGACAAGTCGCGGATGAAGGATGTGCTTCGGGCGCACGAGCTCCCCTGCGCGCAACATGCGCTCGCCCACTCCGCGACCGAAGGCCTTCAGGCGGCCGAGCGGATCGGCTTCCCGCTGATCGTGAAACCGCCGGCGGGCTCCGGCGCCCGTGGCACCTTTCGCGTGGAGTCCGGCCGCGAGCTCGCGTCCGTGCTGTCGATGTCTCCACCCTCCGCCGAGGGCCCGAGTCTGCTCGAGGAGTTCGTGGTGGGGGACGAGCACTCGTTCGACGCCGTGTCGATCGACGGTCGAATCGTCTGGCACTCGATCAACCACTATTTCCCCACGCCGCTCGAGGTTCTCAACGAGCCGTGGATCCAGTGGTGTGTGCTCCTGCCTCGTGAAGTGGACTCGACCCGGTACGATGCGATCCGAGCGGTCGCGGGCCCGGTCCTCGATGCGCTCGGGATGAAGACGGGGCTCTCTCATATGGAGTGGTTTCGTCGGTCGGACGGCAGCATCGCGATCT
>JAKSCH010000318.1 GCA_022360695.1 Gemmatimonadota bacterium | reverse complement strand
CGACCGCGGCGTTGTACTGGAAGAACGCGCTCAAGAACACCTTGGTCGAGAACCCGTAGTCCGCGCGCACGCCGTATACGTCGGCGGTGAAGTCGCCGCCCGGTAGCGAGATGTCGTTGTAGCTCACCGAGCCATCGAGCGAGAGGTGGTAGTCGGGCTTCCAAAGGACCGACGCGCTCACCGTGCGGCGGGTACCGTCGAAGAACCCGCCGCCGGAGAGGGCGACGCTCCCGGTGAGCGCGCGCCCCGGGCTGAGCGAGTACGAGATCGACCCTTCGTCGAACCCGTACCCGCCAATCGGGATCTCGACCTCGGACGCCACCTCGAACGGCTCGAGGAGACGCTCGAACCGGTTGTCGTACCGAAGCGCGAGACGGCCGCCATCCTCGAACGAAACGTCGAACCCGGCCGTGCGCGTTCGCGTCACCACGGTACCGTCCAGGTCGGTGACGTAGTCGAGCGTGAGGTACGGGTTCACTTCTTGGACGCCCCCGATGGGGGGACGCGGGTGAAGCCCCACGGTGGCGAAGCTCTGCCGGATGTCGCGCCGGCGGACGAACCCCACGCTCGGGTTGAAGTCGTCCCCGATGTGACGGAAGAACGCGGATACGTCCCAGAGCGGATCGCGCCACCCCGCCCACATCCGCGCCGCGAGCTCGTTTCCGTCCGCCCCCGGTGCGTCGGTCATCGCGAGGTAGGGTGCGAGCAGCAGCGAGGGCACCGGCCGGATGTTCGCATCGACGCCCCAACTGCGGTTGTAGTCGGGGTGTCCCTCGACGACCGATCCGGTCGCGTCGCGGTTGACGAAGATGGCGCCGAAGTCGGAGCGGCCCACGCTCCGGCGTCCCCGGAGCACGGTGAAGTTCTCGCCGGGCACGCCGTCGGTCGATTCGGTCTGGAGGTTCAGGACCCCGAGCTCGAAGCCCCCCGCGCGTCCGCTCAGACGACCGCCTCCGACGATGGGGATCGGCTCGCCGTCGCCGGTGAGCCCGATCCGACGCGAGTGGAACAACGTGAAGTCCCGCAGCGAGACGCCGGTTCGATAGCTCCGTTCGGACTGATCCCCGAACGCGAACGTCCCGGAGTTCTCGACGAAGAAGTCGCGCTTCTCGGGGAAGAAGAGCGGGAATCGCGTGAGGTTGATCTGCTCCTGATCGACCTCGATTTGCGCGAAGTCGGTTCGGTACGTGAGATCGAGCGTGAGCCCCGACGTCAGACCGAGCTTCAGGTCGGCGCCGCCGTCGATGCGCGAGCCGCGGTCATCGGGGTCGAGCAGCGCACCCGAGGTATTATCGGTCACGACGAACGGCTTGATGCGGAAGTTGCGGCCCGGTCGAAGATCCCGGAGACCGCGCAGGGTCCCGGCCCGCGACATCTTGTGGATCTGGTTTCGCCGGTCGAGCGGCGCCCAGAACGCGTCCTCGGCCTTCCTCCGGATCCGTCGCAGCACGTTGAGCCCCCACACCTGCTCGCCCTCGACCCGATGGAAGCGGAGCGTGGAGAAGGGGATCGCCATCTCGACGGTCCACCCGGAGTCGTGCACGACGCTCGCGACGCGGATCGGTCCCTCCCACGCCTGATCCTCGGACCGACTGTCGTCGAAGATCTGGACGTCCTTGAGCGCGCCTCTCGGGTTCACGAGGAACATGAACCCGTTCCGCCGGTCCTGGTACGTGTCCAAGGTCACGCCGAACACGTCGGAGGACCCGCTGCTGAAGTCCTGCTTGAGACTCGGGACGACGAGGAGCTCGGGCTCGGAGTCGTAGCAGAGCGCCGAGATGTAGAGTGCGTCCTCGTCGTAGGCGAACCGCACCACGGTCCGCTCGGAGGCGGGCGCGCCGGTGTCGGGTCGCGACTGCACGAAGTTCGTCAGCGGTTCGGCGTCGGCCCAGGCGCGCTCCTCGAGCTCGCCATCGATCGCGAACGACTCGGTCACTCGGCGTGCCATCGCCGACGGTCGGGGCGCCGTCTCGACCTCGATGCGCGGGCCGCCCGCCTCGCCGGCGTCGGGGGTCTGAGCGCGCGCGACGAAGGGGGTCAGCAGGGCGCCGACGACCGCCAGGATCGCGGTCGCGGGGACGACGCGTGCGAGGACCGCGGTCGCTGGGATGACACGCGAGGATCGCAGCCGCCCGGAAGACGGGGCATGGCGGAAGTGCACGCCCGCGATCGCCGCGTGGCATCGCAGCCCTCGGGGGGGTGCTGTCGTCCGTCCGGCGCTCAAAACGTGTCCAGTCCCTCGCTCAGCTCCACACGCGTCCCGACCGGGTCGATCACGAACGCGATCGCGACCCCGCGGTCCTCGAGCACGCGGTAGGGGATCTCGAACTCGATGCCGCGCGCCTCGAGCGCTTCGCAGAACGCTTCGAGCCCGTCGATCTCGAGCCCGATGTGGTCGATCGCGCGACCGCTCGTCGGGGCGCGCTCGGTATCGGAGTCGGAGAAGCTCAGATTGATACCGGGGACATCGGCGGTCGTCTCGATGTCCCCGCGCGGGCGCTTCACGGCGCCGATGAGATCCACGTACCAGTCCAAGAGCTCCGCGTACCGCTCATGGTAGATGTGCACATGGTACGCCTCGGCCGTCGAGGCGAGCGTCGTGTCTTCTTGTAGCTCGATACGAACGCCATCCGGTGCGAGCAGGAACGCGTTGTCGGTGCCCTCGCCCCCGGCGAACTCCGCTTCGACCTCGAGCCCGGCGTCGCGCCAGGACGCGAGCGTCGCGACGAGATCCCGAACGAGGAGCCCTACATGGTCGACGGAGGAGCCACCCGAGTCGCCGGTCGGAGGCCGCTCGAAGAACATCACGAGCATCCCCGGCAGCTTGACCGCCGTGCTCTCCACGGGCTCCACGGGCACGGCCCCGAAGTGCTCGATCCAGAGCGCTCGGTGTACCTGGGGGTCGACGACGTTGAGGTGGACGTGCGCGAACGAGACCCCGGCCGCGCTGGGTGGCGCGAGCTGCCCATGGACCGGTCCGGAGAGGACGAGCGCCGCGAAGGCGCTCGCGAACGCGGCTCGAGGGCGCCTACCTGTCTGTGACCTCATGTGATCTCCGATCGACGTTGGACGAGCGCCGAGCGCGTGGGTCGGACCTCCGAATCCGGAGGTGGGTCCGAAGACCTCGACATCGGACCATGATACGCCCGACGAGCGGGGGCCGCCGGGACTCGCGTCCTCGCGGGGCTCGGACCCGGACGCGCGTGTGGCGAGGGGCCGCCGCGCGCGCGAGTTTTGGACCCTCGATCAACCCGAGCCAGGATCGGCCATGAAACGCGTAACCGGCATCGGTGGGCTCTTCTTCAAGAGCGGCGACCCCGCGAAGGCACTCGACTGGTATCGTGAGCACCTGGGGATCGAGGCGGCCGACTGGGGCGGCTTCGCCTTCCGCTGGCGCGAGCACGACGAGGCGGAGGAGGTGGGATATACGGTGTGGAGCCCGTTCCCCGACGACACGACCTACTTCGCGCCGAGCGACGGCTCGTTCATGTTCAACTTCCGCGTGGACGACCTCGTCGGGCTGATCGACGCGCTCGAGTCCGAGGGCGTCGAAGTCGTCGGCGATATCGAAGAGCACGAGAACGGCAAGTTCGCCTGGATCGTCGATCTCGAGGGGCGCAAGATCGAGCTCTGGGAGCCGGTGCCGTCCGCCGACGACCCGTACCTCTAACCTCGACAGCCCCGGCCCTTCCGAGATCGGCGAGGTCGCGGCGGGAGCCAGTCATGTCCAACGATCGGGCGTACGCGGCGGGTCTGCTCAACGCCGCCTTGGATCCGGCGACGCAGCCGCCGGAGATCCGGAGGTTCCTGGACGCCGAGGAGGAGCTGCTGTCCGCGATCGTGGGGCCCGAGCACCGCGTCGTGGATGTCGGTTGCGGCACCGGTAGACATCTGCTCGGCCTGGCGATCCCGCCGCGCCTCGGCGTGGGGTTCGACTACGAGCGCGCCTACATCGCGGAAGCCGCCGCCGGCGCGCGCGACTCGGATCTCGCGTTCTTCGTGTCCGATGCGACGGCGGTCGCGCTGCGCGGATCGTTCGATCTCGCGATCTGTCTCACGAACACGTGGGGGACGATGAGCGACAAGCGCGGCGTCCTGGACGAGATGCGGCGGCTCGCCCCGCGGTCGGGGTCGCGGATCCTGACCGTCTACGCCCCCGGCTCGATCGAGCCGCGTCGCGCGTGGTACGCGAACCTGGGATACGAGGTGACGTCCGTCACCGAGACGCACGTCGAGACCGCCGCCGGGTTCACCTCGGAGCACTTCACGGAAGACCGCATCGCCGCCATCGTCGGCGCGTGCGAGCTCGAGCCGATCGGCGACGTCGCGTGGCTCATCCGTGCCTAGATGACGCGCGGAAGCGGGTCCTCCCGAACCGGTGGAGCGCGGCCTCGCGATCGTCGCGCGAGGCCACGCCTCCGGACGCGTCTCGCTATTGGGCCCGCATCGCCTCCAGGGGGCTGACCGCGGCGGCGCGCCAGGCGGGGATCCACGCCGCCCCGACCGCGACACCCGTCAGCAGTAACCCGACCGCGAGGAAGGTCGCGGGGTCGAGCGCCGGCACCCCGAACAGCAGCCCCGAGATGAAGCGCGCGAGGACGAGCGCCGTCAGCGTCCCGAGGGCCAAGCCGAGCGCGGCCAGCCGCGCGCCCTCGGCCACGACGCCGGACCAGATTTGGTGCCGCGCGGCCCCGAGCGCGCTCCGGACCCCGAACTCGCGGGTCCGGCTCCCGACCGAGAACGCGAGCACGCCTCCGATCCCGACCGCGGCGATGATGAGCGCCAGCGCCGCGAACGCGCCGAGCAGGATGGTGTTGAGCCGTTGCGGAGCGATCGACTCGCTGCCCAAGTCCGCGATCGTGGCCACGTTGGCGATCGGCTGATCGGGGTCGTGCCCGAGGATGATGTCGCGAATCGGCGCCACGAGACCCGCGGCGTTCCCGGGCGTGCGGACGACCAGCGATCCGGTATAGAACGGCGTGATCTGTCGATACGGGTTGTAGACCGTGTGGACGACCTCGGCGTCGAGACCGGCATCGCGCGTGTCGGCCACCACGCCGACGATGGTACGCGGCTCCGTCCCTTCGCCCATCAGACGCATCGTGGCGTCGGTCCACGCGACGCGGCGCCCGATCGGATCGCGGTCGCCGAAATAGGCGCGCGCCATCGACTCGTTGATGATGATGACCTCCTGCGCCTCGTCCGTGTCCGTCGTCGTGAAGTCGCGACCTCGAAGCAGCTCGATGCCCATGGTCCCGAAGTACGCCTCCGAGACGGCGCGGAAGTCGGCCCGCGGCGCGGGCGCGCCCGGGGCCGGCTCGTGCCCTTCCACGCCGATCTCGAGCAACGTCGTGAAGCTCGACTCGCCGGTGAGCGGGATGGCGCTCGTGAGCGCCGCGTTGCTCGCCCCCGGGAGCGCGCGCACCTCGTCGAGCACCGCCAGGTAGCGGTTCTGGAGGTCGGCCGGCGACGTGCCGCCCCAATCGGGAGGGACATCCATCGAGAGGATCTCGACCGTGTCGAACCCGGGGTCCACCTCGTTCAGGTGCATCATCGTCCGCAGCAACAGCCCCGCTCCGATCAACAGCACGAAGGACGTGGCGATCTGCGCGACCACGAGCCCGCGCTGTAGCCCGCGCGCCCGCGCGCTCCCGGTCGATCGGACGCCGCTGCGCGTCAGCTCCATCTGCCCCCCGTCGGGGAGCGGCGGCAGGAGCGTGAAGAAGGCCGTCGCCCCGAGCGCCGCGGCGAGCGCGAAGCCGAAGACGGAGCCGTCGAACGAGATCTCCATCGCCCGCGACGTGAATCGTTCCGCGAACGCCACCAGCAGGTCGAGTCCGACCGACGCGATCATGACCCCGACCGCGGCGCCCCCGACCACCAGGAGCAGGTTCTCGACGAGGAGCGAGCGCCTCAGCGTCGCGCGACCCGCCCCCAGCGAGGCGCGGATCGCGAGCTCGTCCTCCCGGCGGAGCACGCGGGTCAACGTGAGGTTCGCCAGGTTGGCGCACGCGATGACGAGCACGAGCGAGGCGGTCGCGAGCAGGATCAGGAGGGTGGGTCGCGCGCGGGACGTGAGCTGGGTCTTGAGCGGCGTGACGGTCACCTCGTAGCCCGAGCCCGCGTCGTACGCCTCGGGGTAGTCCGCGTGGATGCGAGACGAGACGAGCGACGCCTCGTCTCGGACCGTCTCCGGCGCGGCGCCGGGCGCCAGCTTGGCGAACACCTCGGTCATCCGGTGGATGCGGTCGTGGGTCATGGCCGCATCGAGGTGGTGGGGGCTCGTCGCGACGTTCACGTAGATGTCGGTACGCTCCGGGTAGGGGGGCGCCGGCTCGGCCACGCCGACGATCGTCGCGGTGAGCCCGTTCATCGCGACCGTGCGCCCGAGGACGTCCGGGTCGCCCCCGAACACGTTCCGCCAGTAGGCGTCGGAGAGCACGACGATCGCCGCCGCGGCGGCCCCATCGTCTTCGCGTCCGATGACCCGTCCGCGCGTCGCGCCCAGCCCCATGACCTCGAAGTAGTTCCCCGAGACGATCCCGGCGCGTACCCGGCGTGGCGTCTCGTGACCGAGCATCGTGAACGTGAGGGCGGAGAACTCGGCCACCGCGTCGAGCGATGGCGTACCCTGCCGATAGTCCTCGATCTCGGGGACGGAGAACAGCGCGTTCTCGATCCCGCCCAGCCGCGCGGTATGCCGCAGGTAGACCAGCCGATCGCCGTCCTCGTGGGGCAGCGGCCGTAGGAGCACGCCGTTCACCGCGGAGAACATCGCCGTGTTCGCGCCGATGCCGAGACCGAGCGTCGCGATGAAGACGAGCGCGTACCCGGGGTTCTTCGCCAGGCCCCGCAGGGCCCCTCTCAGGTCTCTCGTGAGCGCATCCAACATCTTCTCGGCCCCTCCTCTTCGTACGGGCTGGTGTCCATCGCGCCGGAATCGCGGGTCGCCGCGCCCGGGGTCTCCTCGCCAGACGCGGCTCGCGATCGCCCGGGTCCGCTCGACGCGGAGCGCCCGACCGGTCCGGATCGCATCCCCGATCGCGTCGCGCCAGAACCGACGCTCGCCGCCGGGCGCGAGGTACCGCGCCTCGGCGCGCTGGAGCGACAGGAAGCGGACGAGGTCGTCGCGGAACGCGCGTCGGAACCGACGCGGGTAGGCCAGGAGCAGCAGTCGGTGACCGATCGTCATCGACGTAGCGGTTCGGCCATGCGGACGAGGGGCGGGGGAGGGAGACATCGTCACGGTACGTCAGGCGTGTCGGCGGACCGGCGGGAGCGAGGCCATCGCCAGACGCGCGGCCTCGAGATCGGCCTCCAGCCGCTCGACCTCCCGCTCGAGCACCCCTCGACCGTGGGCCGAGATCGCGTAGAAGCGCCACCGCGACCCCGGCTCGACGTCCCCCTCGCGCGGCGGGTCCGTCTCCTCGATCAGGCGGTCCTTCGTCATCCGCTGGATCCCCGCGTAGAGCGTCCCGGCCCCGAGCCGCACCCGACCGCTCGTCCGCTCCTCGACCATGCGCTTGATGTGGTACCCGTGCGCCGGGCCGTGGGCGAGGCTCAGGAGGATGTGGAACGTCGCCGGGGTGAGCGGCCTGTCGTCCCGGTCGGTCATGGGTACCCTTCGCGCGGCGTCGCCGAGCGCCGCGCCCGGATCGGCGCGATGCTCGACGAATGATTATCGATCGTCGATAATGCGGTTCGGTGAGGGCCGAGGCAACCGGCGGTCCCGGGCCCGGCGCGGACGAGGCGCGCCCTGGTCGTTAGTACAACAATGTTGTAGTAATCGACGATGGCCAGGTCGCTCGGCGAGTTCGAACAGCTCCTCCTGTTCGCGCTCCTTCGGCTCGAGGAGGACGCGTACGGAGTGACGATCCGCCGCGACATCGAGCGTCGGACGGGGCGCTCGGTGCGCGTCGGACAGGTGTACACCGTGCTCCAACGGCTCGAGGACCGGGGGCTCGTACGCTCGTGGGTCGGCGACCCGACCCCGCAACGAGGCGGCAGGCGCAAGCGCTTCTACGCGCTCGAGCCTTCGGGCGCGCGAGCGCTGTACGCCTCGTACGAGAACTTGCGGCGCATGGCTCGAGGACTCGTGCCGCGTCTGGCGCGGCTGGCGGAGATCTCGGGCCCGTGAGCGAGATGCGCCCGCCGCGGATGTGGCGGCGGCTGCTCGGTCTCGTGGTCCCCCCGGCGCTACGCGAGGAGGTGCTCGGCGACCTCGAAGAGGAGTTCCGTCTCCTGGCCGCCTCGGGCTCGGGACGGGCCGCCGCGCGCGCGTGGTATCGTCGTCAGGCCCTCCAGGGGCTGGTCACGAGGTGGCCTCGCGAGCTCGGGCGGATCGCGGGGCCGGCGGCGCCCGCGTCCCCGGGCCCGCGCCGCTCGGCTCGAGCGCTCGCCGACCTGGCGGACGGGGTGCGAGCCGATCTGGTCGCGGCCCTCCGCGGGGCGCGACGCAGTCTCGGATCTTCTCTCATCATCGTCCTCACGTTCGCGCTCGGTATCGGCGCGAACCTCACCGTGTTCCGGGTGATCGATCGCGCGCTTCTCCAGCCTCCGGGCGGGATCCACGAGCCGGATCGCGTCGTCCGGCTCTTCCAACGGATCCGCTCTACCGAAGGGGTGGAGCACAAGGCGTCGATGGCGTTCCCGGATGTCACGGACCTCGACGGAGCCTCGGCCTTCGAGGGGGCCGCCGCGTACGCGTTCGACTCGCCCGTCGTCGGCGCCGGGGCGAGCGCGGAGCGGCTCCTCGCGGGTTGGGCGACGTTCGAGCTTTTCCCCCTCCTCGGCGTCGTACCGGCCGTCGGCCGGTTCTTCGCGCCCGCCGAGGACGAGCCGGGGGTCGGTCCGACCGCGGTGCTGTCGTGGTCGCTGTGGCAGTCGCGGTTCGGAGGAGACCCCGATGTCGTGGGCCGCGCGCTGCGGATCGCCGGCGTCCCGCACACGGTCGTCGGCGTCGCGCCGCGCGGCTTCACGGGACCCACGCTCGAGCCCGTCCAGGTGTGGCTCCCGCTGCGCACGACGGCGACGCGGCGGGCGGGCCAGGGGTGGGAGGTGGCGCGCGGCTGGCAGTGGGTCCAGATCGTCGCGCGTCTCGCCCCGGGCGTCACGCGCGAGACGGCGGGGGCGCAGGTCAACGCGGTCAAGCCTCGGACGTGGGCCGCCCCCGACGCGGAGACCACGAGATCGATGGTCCTGGCTTCGCTGCTCGCGATCGACGAGCCCGATGTGCCGCTGTGGGCGTCCGTGTCCCTCTGGTTGGGCGGCGTCTCCGTCCTCGTCTGGCTCATCGCGGCCGCCAACGTGACCAACCTCCTGCTCGCCCGGGAGTTTCGAAGGCGCCGCGAGACCGCGGTCCGACTCGCGATCGGGATCGGCGTACCCCGTCTCCTGCGCGCCTACGCCGCCGAGACGTTGGTCTTGGCCGCTCTCGCGTCGGCGGCGGCGCTCCTCGTGGCGAGCTGGAGCGGCGCCGCCATCGAGCGGCTCCTGCTCCCCGGTCTCTCGTTCGATCGGGCGCCGCCCCTCCGACTGGCGCTGTTCACCCTGGCGACCTGCTGCGCCACCGCGCTCGTGGCGGCCGTCGTCCCCGCGCTCCAGGCGGGTCGCCGCGATGTCACGGCCGAGCTCAAGGCGGGCGTGCGCGCCGGCGGGTTCCGGTCCCGACTCCAGGATTCCCTCGTGATCCTGCAAGCGTCCTTCTCCGCGTTCATGCTGGTCTTCGCCGGTCTGTTCGTGCGGAGCTCGAGCGCCGTCGAGTCGGCGGGCCACGTGGGGTTCGAGACGGCGTCGCTGCTGGTCGCCGAGATCCTTCCGGAGCCCGCGG
>JAKSCH010000080.1 GCA_022360695.1 Gemmatimonadota bacterium | reverse complement strand
TTCGTCGACGTCCTCCACCGCGACGTCCCATCGGCGATCGGAACCGGCGTCCTCGAGTACGGCGAAGGGGTCGCGATCATCGATCCCGGTCCCACGACCTGTCTCTCGGCGCTCGAGCGCGGGCTCGTCGAGCTCGGGACCTCGCTCGCCGACGTGCGGGCCGTCCTCCTCACGCACATCCACCTCGATCACGCGACGGCGTCGGGGACGATCGTGAGCCGCGTCCCCGAGGCGCGGGTCTACGTCCACCCGCGCGGCGCCATCCACATGATCGACCCGACCCGGCTCCTGGCCTCGGCGGGGCGGATCTACGGCGATGAGATGGAGGCGCTGTGGGGCGACTTCCTCCCCGTGCCGGCGGAGTCGGTCGTCGAGATCGACGAGGGCGACGTGGTCGAGCTCGGCGACCGGACGCTCGAGATCGCGTACACCCCGGGTCACGCGAAGCACCACGTGGCGTACTTCGAGCGCGATACGTCGACCGCGTGGGTCGGCGACGTGGGTGGCATTCGTATCCCGCCGGGCCGACCGATCCCGGTGACCCCACCTCCCGACATCGATGTCGAGGCGTGGAACGCCAGCATGGATCGCGTCGCGGCGTGGGAGCCGACGCGGATCGTCCCCACGCATTTCGGTCCGGCGGAGGATCCGGCCGCGCACTTCGCCGAGCTGCGGTCCGAGCTCGAGAGCTGGGCGACGCAGGTCGAGCGGTCGCTCGCCGGAGATACGGGAGAGCCCGACACGGCGGTCGACGCCGAGCGGGCGGCCGCGTTCGCGGAGTGGGTGGTCGCCGGGCTCCGCGAGCGCATGCCCGCGGACGCCGTGGACACCTACGTGAACGCGTTCGGCGCGGGAGACTCGTGGTGGGGACTCGCGCGCTATTGGCGCAAGAAGACGGAGGGGTGATGGGCGGACGCGTAGCGCGTGCCTCACGCCGGGCGGCCATCGGCCTCGCCGCGACCGCCGCGGTCGCGGCCACCCCGCTGGCCGGACAGAGCCGAGGCGTCGACGCGAGATCGTGCCGGGCACCCGACTCGGGGCTGCGGCTCGATCACGTCCCGATCGCGGTCGACGATCTCGATGCGCTCGCCGATCGGATGCGCGACGAAATCGGGTTCAGCCTCAAGCCCGGTCGCCCCCACGAGAACGGGCTCGAGAACCGACACGTCAAGTTCGCCGATGGCTCGGCACTCGAGCTGATGACGGTCGACGAGCCCCGGGACGCGCTCGCCCTTCGCTACGCCGATCTCATCGACGTGGGCGGTGGCGGCGCCTACCTGGCGCTCTCCGGCCGGAGCGTGGACGAGCTGGCCGAGGCCACGGCTTCGATCGAGCCGGCGCTCGAGATCACGCGATCGCCCGCCTTCGACTGGGCCGCCTTTCCGGCGGGTCACGACCTCCACCCCGTGTTCTTTCTCGAGCTCCACGACCCGCCGTCCGATCGGCCCGAGCACGTCACGCACGAGAACGGGGCGCTGAGACTCGAGGAAGCGTGGGTATCCGTGGAGGAACCGGGACGGCTCGTGCGCCTGCTCGTCGCGCTCGGCGGCCGCGACTGCGGGATGGCGGGGCACCCCGAGCACCTCTACGGACGCGCCGTGGGGCTCGCGAGCGGGATGCTGATCGTCGTCGACGCGGGGTTGTGGATGGCCGACCCCGAGAGCGCGCCCGTGGTCTCGGTCGCGATCGGGACCGAACCCGACGTCGAACCGACGAACTGGATCCTCGGCGAAGCGGGCGGTCTCTGGATCGCGCTTCGACCCGCGATGAGCCCGTAGCCGACCCGACGACCCTACCGATGACCGATCTCTCGAACCCGACGCGCGGGAGCGCGACCCCGGCGCCTAGGAGCGCCCACGGTTCCGCCCCGACACCCGACGAAGTCCTCGCATCGCTGAGCGCGCGTCGGAGCTTCAAGCTCAAAGACCTCGACCCGCGCCCGATTGATCTGGCGCTCGTCGACCGGATGCTGGAGGCGGCGAACTGGGCGCCCAGCCACGGGAAGACCGAGCCCTGGCGCTTCGTCGTGTTCACCGGCGAGGAGCGGGAGAGGCTGTCCCGCGCGTTCGGCGAGGCCTACCGGGCGCTCAACCCGGAGGGTTCGTTCGCCGAGGCCGGCCTCGACGCTCAACGGGCGAAGCCCCGGCTCGCTCCGGTGTGGATCGCGCTCGGCGTCGAGCCGAGCCCCACCCGACCCGAGTGGGAGGAGCTGATCGCGTTCGGCTGCGCGGTTCACAACGCACAGCTCATGGCGTGCGCGCTGGGGCTGGGGAGCAAGTGGACGAGCGGCGCCGTGGTCACGCACCCGATCGTGCGCCGAGCCATCGGGTTCTCGGATGCCATACAGCTCCGGGGGTTTCTCTATGTCGGACGCCCCGCCGTCGCGTGGCCCGCAGGCGAGCGGCGTCCGATCGAGGAGAAAGTGCGGTGGGTCCCTACTCCGACGCCGTAGCCGGCGAGACGATGACCGTCACGTCCTGATCGGAGTACAGCCCACCATCGTCCGCGCGTCCGCGGAGCACGTACGTGCCCGGACGATCGAACGTCACCGTCACCTCGTAGCGACCGCCCTCCGGGACTTCGGGCGCGCGCCACAACGGCGCCCACGGCGAGTTCGCCCCGGTCCGCGTGTCCTCCCACACCTTCACCTGGAGCGGGTCGAAACGAACGTCACCCTCACCCCGATATACGAACCACGCGAGGTTGAGGCCCACGACCTTGTCGACGGTCACGCGGGCCGGCGGACGAAGCTGTCGCGCGCTCAGCCGGTACCGCGCGTCCGCCGGCGCGGGCTCCGCGTCGGGGGGCGGCCGACGCCGCGGCGGCGGGAGGCCATCGTCTCCGACCACCGCGACGAGCGTGAGCGGCTCGCCGACGCGGACGCGCCGCGTCTCGTCGCCTTCGAGCCGGATCGTGGGCGGCGTGTTCGATCGCGTCGTCTCATCGCTCGAGCCCGCGCCGAGCGCACCGGTCTCCGAGGCGATGACCACGTTGTCGACGATGTAGTCGGGTCGAAGCGACGCGTACGCGTGCTCGGTCGTCCCCTGCGTCGTCAGCGTCCAGACGAGCTCCTTGTCGCCCCAGTCGGCGGGCACGCGGACCTTGAAGACCCACCGATTGCGACGTGGGAGGAAGCGCGTGGGCTGACCGCGATCGGCGGGCCCCGGCGAGAAGCCGTTCTCGGGACCGACGGGCACGTCGACCTCTTCGAGCCAGTTCCGGTTCATGTACCCGAACAGGAAGTTGTAGGAACCGTCCTCGTTCTGTTCCCATCCCTCGTACGCGGGCGAGATGTTCTGCCCTTTGGAGTACGTCTGCGCGGTCGCCGTCGACGCGCCCCAGGCGACACCGGCCACGAGCGCGACGGTCAGACGGAGACCGGATCGTGCGAATCGGCTCGTCACGTCAGCGGCCTCCCCGACCCGTCGAGCGACTCGATCCGTCCGCGCCGTCCGAGGTACCGGCATCCACCTCGTCCTCGTCATCCGCGATCAGCTCCTCCGGCATGACCATACAGAGCGGGCACCCGATGACGTGGTCGTTCTTCGTGAGCCCGAGCCGCTCTCGACGCTCCGCCATCTCTTGCTCGAACTGTTCCTGCGTGAGCGAGAGCCGCATCCCGAGGTCGATGAACATGTTCGCCACCGAGCGGTTCCCCGAGCCCTGCCAGTTGCGGGGATCCGGGACGTTTCGGTTCTCCTCCGAGTTGTCCATGTAGCCGACGATGTGGAGGACCGTCCCCTTCGGGAGGAGCGGCTGGTGGTCCTGCGCGTAGGTGTATCCGCGCACCCAGTTGTGGTCGTAGCCGACGCAGTTCAGCGTCTCGATGTTGTGGCCCCAGATCGCCTCCACGCACATGCGCATGCCGGGGGCGTGCTGGTGCGGCTCGAACGAGAGGATCTTCGTGTGCCTGTCGAGCACCCGGTAGGCGTGCAGCTCCTGGTCCGCCTGGTTCGGCTTGATGTCGATGTCGACGCCGTTGCCGATGAACGTCCGCGAGTGCGAGATCTCGGGCTCGTAGCCCTTCGGGTGCAGCTTGAACGCGAACTTCAGGTGCGCGCGCGTCTCGCGGCCGTTCGAGTGCAGGTGCGCCGTCTCCAGCTCCAGATGGGAGCCCGCCGGAAGGAGCCGGCCGGCCACTTCCGGAAAGATGTCCGCGTTGCGTCCGACCTCGTGGACGGGGAACCGCGTCGCCGACTCGACGTCCGCGCCCTCGGGCATGACGGCGCCGTAGGTCATGTGGTGGAACACGTAGCGGCCGCCGACGGTGTCGCCGGCGGCATCCGGCGGGATGTCGTTGAACTCCTTCACCTCGACCGCGGCCACGTAGCGGTCCTCGGTCAGACCGGTCGGAATCGTGCCCAGCGAGGTCCACTTGTCGGGCGCGGCGGCCGGCACGACGACCGACGGCGACTCCACGATCAGGTCCGGCTCGCCGATCTCCCACTCGTTCTCGGCCCGGAACTCGAGCGGCGGCGGCAGGTCGGCGGGGTTGCCCAGCGGCGCGCCGCTGTCGGCCCAGGTCGCGATCTTCTCGATCTCGTCGTCGCTCAGCGAGATGTCGTCCTTGAACTGCTGGATGCCGATGTCCTTCTCGATGAACCACGGCGGCATGGCGCCGCGCTTGTTCCGCAACTGCGTCCGCGCCTTGATGGACCGGGCCCAGGGCCGCGCCTGCTCGTAGGTCAGCAGCGACATCGGCGCCACCGAGGCCGGCCGGTGGCACTGCTGGCAGCTCCGCTGCAGGATCGGCGCGATGTCCTTGGCGAACGTGACCTCCGCGCCGGCGGCCGGCGACTGGGCGCTGGCGGCGGCCGGGGCGGCGAGGATGACGGCGAGGCAACCGGCGACGAGGATTCCGACACGTCGGCTGTTCATCGGTGTGCTCCTCTTCAGACTTACAGTCAAAGGCAGGCTACAGTATCGCTCCGCAAGGAAACAACTGCAACCACAAATCGGTGGTGGCCCACTTGTCAACAATGTTGGGGGCTAGGCATTTGTTGAAACGCCGCCAGCGTGCGCGCGGCGTGGCATCCAACTGTGAACCGGCTGAGCTTTCGGAGGAACCTTGAGCAGCTTCTTGAGCGCCATTTCTGGGTCTTCTTCTATGACTAGGCGTTCCGGCTCCGGGCCGGGGCGTAGCGCATTCACTCGC
>JAKSCH010000359.1 GCA_022360695.1 Gemmatimonadota bacterium | reverse complement strand
GACGGCGCGCGCGTGATCCGCCAGCACGCGGAACGGGAGCCCCTCTTCCCAGCGCTCCGGATCGCGCGCGTACTCGAGATCGAGCTCCTCTTCCGCGGCGGCGATGATCGGTAGGAAGAGATCCGTGTGGAAGTTCGTCCCCACGCCCTGCAGAATCGCGGCGATTCGCTCGAGCCCCGCCCCGGTATCGATCGAGGGCGCCGGGAGGGGCACGTCCGTCCCCTCCGGAGATCGATCGAACTGCATGAAGACGAGATTCCAGATCTCCATGAATTGGTCCGCTTCGCCGGCCGCCTCGAACTGCTCATCGCTGATCGAGTCATCCAGGACGGACCGCATGTCGTAGTGGAGCTCGGAACACGGACCGCACGGACCCGTGTCGCCCATCTGCCAGAAGTTGTCCTTGTCGCCGAGTCGACGGATGCGACGCTCGTCGAGCGGCGTCAGCTCCGACCAGAGCTCGAACGCGTCATCATCGGTGTGGTGGACCGTGGCCCACAGTCGATCCGGGTCGAGCCCCAGCTCGTCCGTGACGAACTCCCACCCGAACGCGATCGCGTCGCGCTTGAAGTAGTCGCCGAAGGAGAAGTTGCCGAGCATCTCGAAGAACGTGTGGTGCCGCGCGGTGCGACCGACTTCCTCGAGATCGTTGTGCTTCCCGCTGACGCGCAGACACTTCTGCGAGGTGACCGCCCTGGGCCCGGGGGGGTCGAGCTCGCCCTGGAAGATCCGCTTGAACTGGACCATCCCGGCGTTCGTGAACATGAGCGTCTGATCGTCCGCCGGTACGAGCGAGCTGCTCGGCACGTGGAGATGCCCCTGCCGCTCGAAGTACGTCACGAATCGGTCCCTGAGCTCTGCGGCCTTCATCTTCTGTGCTCGATCCGTCTCTCTGTCCCGTTGCGCGTCGACGAGGGCCGTTCACTCGGTCTCGTCTTCCCAGTTCGATTCGACCCACGCGCGGATGCCCGCGGGCGCGAACCCGCGACGCTCGAGGTATCCGTACAACCTGCGCCGCGCGACGTCGGGTTCAACCCCACCGAGTCGAGCGGCGCGCGCCGCGGCGACCCGGTCGAGGAGTTCGGCCTCCGACACCTCCTCCTCGATCATGGCCGTCCGGATCCCGGCCTCGGCGTCGTTCGGAGCGACGCCTTTCGCGCCCAGCTCGGATCGAAGCCGTCTCACGCCACAAGGACGAAGCCGGATCCGGTCGCGAGAGAAGGCCGCGGCGAAGCTCTGGTCATCGAGGTATCCGAGGTCGACCAGCCGGTCGACCGTCGCTTCGATCGTCCGCGGATCGAAGCGATCGCGCCGGAGCCGGAGCTCGACTTCTCGGCAGCTGCGGGGCCGAGCCGAAAGGTAGCGCGCGGCAACGCGCGTCGCCTCCGCGCGCTCGGCGATCCGACGCACTCGTTCGAGCTCCTCCGAAGGGATGCCGCACCCCACGATCAGACCGAGGCGGACGACATCTTCCTCGGGGAGCACTACGGGCGAAGCGCCGTCCAGTCGGATCTCCATCCAACCGGCGCGGCGCTTCGCGGGATCGATCCCCGTCACGTACGAGGCTTGGCCCGTCGTGGCCTCCCGTCGTTTCTCCGGCGGTGAGCTAGCTCTGCTCCTCGCGCGTCAGGAGCTCTTGCCTCCCGCCTCGACGGCGGTCTTGCCGTTCCGCTTCTCGGCGTTCGACTCGGCCGCGGCATCGTCGGGTTCTTCCGTCTCCTCGGAAACGGACATCCCGAGCTCCTCGCGGATTCGAGCTTCGATCTCTTCCGCGATGTCGGGGTTCTCCCGCAGGAACGACTTCGAGTTCTCTCGACCCTGCCCGAGCCGCACATCGTCTCCGTAGGAGTACCACGCGCCGG
>JAKSCH010000100.1 GCA_022360695.1 Gemmatimonadota bacterium | reverse complement strand
CTCGAATGGCAAGGGACTTTTGATGCACCACACTAGCGACGACGGGACCGCCGGCGTAAGTTTTCGGTGTTTGTTCGGTATCCCGTGAACACGGTCGCTCGGTGCACGAACCCGGCTTCGCAAGCTCCATCCGCGGACGCGGTGCGGCTCACAACCCTCCGAATCGCTTCCTTCCGCTCGCCGTCGAGCGAGAGGCCTGGGTGCGCGCCTCGGACCCCGCCCCGGAGACCGAGCTCCTGGCCGACCGATCGCGATCGATCATCTCCTACAACGACAGCCCGGACCTCGGTTTCGACGCGAGCCTGAACCCGTATCGGGGTTGCGAGACCGGCTGCGCCTACTGTTTCGCACGACCGACGCACGAGTACCTCGGGCTGTCCGCGGGGCTCGATTTCGAGTCCAAGATCCTCGTCAAGCCGGACGCCCCGGAGCTCCTTCGAGAGGAGCTCGCCTCGCCGAAATGGAAGCCACAGGTCGTGGCGCTGAGCGGCGTGACGGACGCGTACCAGCCGATCGAGCGACGGCTCCGGCTGACCCGTCGCTGTCTCGAGGTCCTGGCCGAGGCGCGGAACCCCGTGGGCATCGTGACGAAGCACCACCGCGTGACGCGCGACATCGATGTCCTGCGCGAGCTCGCGCGGTTCGACGCCGCGTGCGTTCAGGTCTCCGTGACGACGCTCGATCGGTCGCTCCACCGAAAGATGGAGGCGCGCGCTTCGACCCCCGCGAGACGACTCGACGCGATCGCACGGCTGGCCGACGCGGGCATCCCGGTGGGGGTGAACGTCGCCCCGGTGATCCCGGGCCTCAACGACCACGAGATCCCGGCGATCCTCGAGGCCGCCGCGGATGCGGGCGCGACCCGCGCCATCTACATCATGCTCCGGCTCCCGTTCGGCGTCGCGGAGCTCTTCGAGGACTGGCTCGAGCGACACGTCCCGGAGCGCCGCGAGAAGGTCCTGAACCGGATGCGCGAACTGCGTCGCGGGAGCCTCTACGACTCGAAGTACGGCGAGCGGATGCGCGGACGCGGGCCCTTCGCCGAGCAGGTGCAAAACATGTTCGAGGTGGCCCGGCGTCGGGCGGGGATCTCTCGTCGCGACTATGGGCTCTCGACGGCGCACTTCCGACCCCCGCGCGTGGGGCCCCAGCTCGGGTTGTTCGAGTAGCGAGCCGAGCCCCGGAGGGCCGCGATCCGCTAGCCTCACCTGCCCCACCGACCCAGTTTTGGGGAGACCGACTCCCTCCCCATCTGGAGATGTGACACGATGAGAGGTTCCCCGTTCCGCCATCCCCGGCTCGGCCTGCTCCCCCTGCTCGCGCTCGCGGTCGCCGGCTGCGAGACCGGCCGAGCGGACGAAGCGCTCGAGACGCGAGCGCTCGATCAGGTGACGCTGCAAGCGGCGGAGGAGATCGTCGCGTTCGTGGGCGTCGACGTGTTGCCCATGGACGCGGATCGGGCGCTCGAGGACCAGACCGTCATCGTCGTGGACGATCGAATCGCCATCGTCGGGCCGGCGGGCTCGGTGGAGGTTCCAGCGGAGGCGACCGTCATCGAGGGCGAGGGCCGGTGGCTGGTGCCCGGTCTGGGCGAGATGCACGCGCACGTCGGGGGGTCGGATGAAGCGGTCGAGCGAACGCTTTTCCTCTACTTGTCGCAAGGGATCACGACCGCCCGCGGGATGCTGGGACAACCCCAACACCTGGAGATCCGCGACCGACTCGAGTCCGGGGAGCTCCTCGGACCGCGTCTCTTCACCAGCGGGCCGTCGCTCAACGGCAACTCGATCCCCGATGCCGACTCCGCGGCGCGGGCCGTCCGACACCAGACCGAGCTCGGCTACGACTTCATGAAGATCCACCCGGGTCTGAGCCGCGAAGAGTACGACGCCATCGCCGCGACGGGGGCCGAGACCGGGCTCACCTGGGCCGGTCACGTGCCCGCGGACGTCGGTCTCGCGCGCGCGCTCGAGGTGCAGCAAGCCTCGATCGACCACTTGGACCAGTACATGGAGTCGGTCGTCGAGGACGGCACCGATGTCTCGGTGTCGCTGTTCTTCGGTCTCAACCTGGCCGGGTCGGTCGACGAAGCGAAGATCGCCGAGGTGGCGGCGGCGACCGCAGCGGCCGGCGTGTGGAACGTGCCGACGCAGAGCCTGATCGAGAACATGGCTTCGACCGAGACCGGCGAGGAGATGTCGGCCTGGCCGAGCATGCGATACGTGCCACCGGTGCAGGTCGAGGGCTGGAAGAACCAGAAGAACGGCTTTCTCGAGGACGCGAACTACTCGGCCGAGGGCGCCGCCGAGGCGGTGGACGTGCGACGACGCATCATCAAGGCGCTGAACGACGCGGGCGCGGGCATCCTGCTCGGCTCCGACGCGCCACAGGTGTTCCAGGTACCCGGCTTCTCGATCCAGCACGAGCTCGAGCTGATGGTCGCCTCCGGCCTCACGCCCTACGAGGCGCTACGGGCCGGGACGTACAACGTCGCGCTCTACTTCGATGCGCTGGACGACTTCGGGACGGTCGAAGAGGGCAAGTCCGCGGACCTGGTGCTCGTGGAGGACGATCCGCGCGCCGATATCGCGCACATGGCGAATCGTGCCGGCGTGATGATCCGGGGTCGCTGGCTCTCCGCGGCGGAGATCGGCGAGCGGCTCGACGCGATCGCCGCTTCCTTCGAGCGGTAGCGTGCGAGCGGCCGAGCCTCGCGCGGATCGTGTCGGCGCGGCCGCGCGACTAGTAGGGACGTTTGATGCACCACACTAGGAGTCGGACCCCCGGGGTCTGCGGGCCGGGTTGAAGCGGGCCAGCAGACCCCGGATCTCCTCGCGAGGGACCAGCGAGAAGACGTACACCAGCGCGCAGTAGGCGACCGAGAAGACGACCCCGCCGACCGCCAGCCGTAGCAGCGCCCCCTCCAGCCAGTCGCTCGCGACGAACCCGGCCGCTCCGGCGATGAGCGCGAGCCCGCCCGAGCCCGCGATGGCCCGCCAGGGGACGCACCGGAGGACGGGGATCTCCAGACGCTCGGCGACGCGGATCAGCCCCACGCCGCGCATGACCGCCGCGCCGACGATGAACGCCATGACGGCGCCCAGCTGGACGTTCCACCGCGTCAGCAACAGCAGGGCGAGCAACATCGCGCCAAACCCGATCGCGCTCGCGCGGACGAGGTACTTCGTATCTCCGGTCGCCCGGAGGATGCCGTGATCGACGACGATCAGGAGGAGGAACAGCGTGACGAAGATCCGGAAGACCGGCACGGCGGGCAGATAGCGCGCTTCGAAGAGCAGCAGAAACAGATCGGGCGCGAAGATCTGCGTCGCCACCCAGAACGGCACGAGCATGATCGCCAGTCGCACGGTCCCACGGGTCCAGATGCTGCGCATCGTCGCGGTGTCTCCCTGCTCGTGCGCCTCGGTCGCG